>JBBRKX010000101.1:0-9426 GCA_038231675.1 Chthonomonadales bacterium
CGGGGATGGCGTGGACAATCAAACGGAACTGCTGCTCGGACACGCTCCCGGCGATCCGAAAGACCGGCCAACAAAACAGGAATTGGCACAGGCTGGGAAAAAACGCGCCGACTTCGACCGCTTTCTCGCCGAATACCGCTGGCAGCCATTCGAATCGGTGCGTCGCCCCGCCGTGCCCCAGGTTGCCAACGTCTCCTGGGCGCGCAATCCCATCGATGCCTTTATCGCCCGTGAACATGAGACGCGGCATCTTCGTCCACGCCCGCCTGCCACACGCGCCGTGCTGCTGCGCCGGGTCACACTGGATCTGGTCGGACTGTCCCCGACACCCGAGGAAATGAAGGCGTTCGAATCCGATCCCTCGCCCAATGCCTACGAAAAGGTGGTGGATCGGCTGCTTGCCAGTCCGCGCTACGGCGAACGCTGGGGGCGGCACTGGATGGACGTGTGGCGCTACAGCGATTGGGCCGGTTGGGCGGGCGGCAACCAGATACGCGACAGCAAACCGTTCATCTGGCGCTGGCGCGATTGGATCGTCGAATCGCTGAACAAAGACAAGGGTTACGACCGGATGGCGCAGGAGATGCTGGCGGCGGACGAGCTCTGTCCGGAAGACACGGACGCCCTGCGCGCGACCGGATTCCTGGTGCGAAACTACAAGCTGCTCAGTCGAGAACAATGGCTGGAAGACACGCTGAACCACACGTCTCGCGCCTTTCTCGGACTGACGCTGCATTGCGCCAAATGTCACAACCACATGTACGACCCCATTACGCAGGAGGAGTACTATCGCGTTCGCGCCGTTTTTGAACCCCACAACGTGCGTACGGACCGAATTCCCGGCCAGCCTGATACCACCAAAGACGGGCTTGTGCATGCCTACGATGCCGAACCTGGCGTGCCGACCTATCTATTTGTGCGCGGTGACGAACGGAACCCGGACAAAACGCGTGCCTTAACGCCCGGTGTGCCGGAATCCCTGGGCGGTCATCTGGACATCAAGCCGGTGTCGCTGCCGCTTACAGTTTCCCATCCCGATCGTCGGGAGTGGGTGGTAAGCGAAACAATTGCCGCAAGCGTTGAGGCGGTCGCGGCGGCGCGCAAGGCATTGGATCAGGCTGCCCTTCCGGACGCCAAAGGCGGGCAAGCAGAGCGGACATTGGCCGTGCGAACACTGGAAGTGGCTCAGGCGCGCCATGCGAGCCTGCTGGCCGTGCTGGAAGTGGAGCGGCTGGAAGACGCGGGCAAGAAAGACACGTCGGACTGGAAACAAGCGGCAACGAAAGCGGGAGCGCTTCAGCGGGCGCAAACGGTAAGAGAAGCGGAACTGAACCTGGAAACGGCGCGTGACACACTCACCCGTGCGCAAGCCGCCGTACTCAAACCGGCCGTCGCCAACGCGAATAATCCGGCAGTCCCCACGGATGTAGCCGCAACACAGAAAAAGGTGACGGAAGCGGAAACAGCGGTGAGCGCCGCCCGCACTGCTTTGCAAATGCCGCCCACGGCCGCTTATCAGCCGCGTAATCTGTCGACTTACCCCACGCAGAGCACGGGGCGACGCCTCGCGTTTGCGCGCTGGCTTACCGACGTTTACAACCCGCTTACCGCGCGCGTCGCCGTCAATCAGATATGGATGCGCCACTTCGGGCAGGGCATCGTGCCGAGCGTGGCGGACTTCGGGCGCAACGGCCGCCCGCCTTCGCACCCCCAGCTTCTGGACTGGCTCGCGGCGGAGTTTATGGCGAACGGGTGGCGCATGAAACCGCTGCATCGCCTGATGGTCACCAGCAGCGCTTACCGCATGGCCTCCACGCCTGATGCCGCCGACGCAAAAATAGATCCGGATAACACGTACCTATGGCGCATGTCGTCGCGCCGTATGGAAGCAGAACTGGTTCGGGACAATCTGCTGTACGTGGCGGGTTCGCTGGACGAAACGATGGGCGGACCCGAAGTGGATCATAACCTGGGCCTGACGTCGCGACGTCGCAGCATCTATTTGCGAACAGCGGCGGAAAAGGAAGTCGAATTCCTCAAGATTTTCGACAGCGCGAGTGTAACGGAGTGCTATGAGCGCAAGCCCAGCGTCATGCCGCAGCAGGCGCTGGCCCTGGCGAACAGCGAGTTGGCGCTCGCGCAGGCGCGCATTCTCACTCACACTCTAACGGCCCAGACAGGGGCGGACAACACGCGCTTTGTTATGGCCGCATTTGCGCACGTGCTTGCGCGCCGTCCGACCGTGCAAGAGCAGAAGCTCTGCATGGCGTTTCTGGAACAAAAGCCCGCGCAGCCCGGTGCGCCTGGTCAGTCCACCCACGTCAACGACGCGACGCGCGTCCGCGAGCATCTGATTCTGGTGCTGTTCAACGACAACGACTTTGTGACTATTCGATGATCCGGTGTTTTCGCCGCCGGTTGTAATTAAGCGCATCGGTCCACTCGGGACATAGGAGAGTAGGATGGCTTCCGAGC
The DNA here is from genome assembly GCA_038231675.1 of Chthonomonadales bacterium. Classification (GTDB taxonomy): domain Bacteria; phylum Armatimonadota; class Chthonomonadetes; order Chthonomonadales; family Chthonomonadaceae; genus JBBRKX01. The sequence goes on from JBBRKX010000101.1 coordinate 2,476, forward strand.
AAGAGAATACGCCGCAGCAAGGCTGCAAAGGCGTTACGCGTCGCACGTTTCTTGCGGATACAGGCATGGGATTTACCGGACTGGCATTGGGCGCGATGCTGTTTCGCGAAGGCGTGGCGCAGGCTGCGCCGTCTGGTGACGCCCATCATGCCGCTCCACTGAGCAAGCCGGGAACGGATGTGCGCGGCCCGCACTTCCCGCCCAAAGCAAAATCCGTGATCTGGATTTTCATGTGTGGCGGCGTCAGTCACGTCGAGAGTTTCGATGTCAAGCCGGAACTCACGCGCTATGCGGGCAAATCCATCGAGCAGACGCCGTACAAAGACGTGCTGGACCCGAAAAGGGTGAATGCCAATATTATAGGCGGCAATCCGGAGCATGGCAACCGCAAGGTCATCATGCCCATTCAAACGGGCTACAAGCCGTATGGCAAAAGCGGACTGGTCGTGGGAGATTGGTTTCAACATGTCGGCGCGTGCGCCGATGACCTGGCCGTGGTCCGTTCCTTGTGGACGCTGGACAACGATCACGGCGCGCAATTGACATTTCAAACGGGACGGCACGTCCGCGAGGGCGCGCACCCCACGCTCGGCTCCTGGGTCTGCTATGGATTGGGATCGCTAAACCAGAATTTGCCCGAATATGTTGTCCTGGGAGAGCCAACGGGCGACTGTTGCGGCGGGGCCTGGACGCACGGCGCGGCTTACCTCGGTCCGCAATATTCCGGCGTGCGTTTGAACGTCGATCCCAAGCATCCTTTGCCCTACCTCGCTCCTGCGGACGCAAGCATCACGCCGGAAGAGCAGGCGGCGGATTTCAGCCTGACAGGCAAACTCAATCACCTGGTGGGCATCGATTATCCCGATGATCAGAACCTGCGGGCACGCATCAAATCATACGAACTTGCGTTCCAAATGCAGACGGCGGTTCCCGAAACGCTTCAGTTGGAAAAGGAAAACGCGGCCACACGGGCATTGTATGGGCTGGACAGGCCGGAATGCAAGTCGTTTGGAGAACAGTGTCTCGTCGCGCGGCGGTTGGTGGAGCGGGGAGTGCGGTTTGTGCAGATATTTCACGGCGGCGGTGGTGGCGGGGCATGGGACGCGCATACCGACATCAAGGGCAACCACGCACTGCTGTCGGCGCAAGTGGATCAGCCGATCGGCGCACTGCTGACGGATTTGAAACAGCGCGGATTGCTGCAGGATACCATCGTGGTCTGGGGCACGGAGTTCGGGCGCTCCCCCGGCGCGCAGGACAGCGGTCGTGATCACCATCCGCAGGGCTTCAGCGCGTGGCTTGCGGGCGGCGGCATCAAGGGCGGCATCGCACATGGCGCAACCGATGAACTGGGCTTTCATGCGGTGGAGGATCGCCACTATGTCACCGACATCCATGCGACGGTCCTCCACCAGATGGGCCTCGACTCACACCGTCTGGAAGTGCCCGGGCGCAAGCGTCTCGCGATCGATCACGGCAAGGCCATCGAAGAGATTATCGCCTGAGCCCCCATCTTCAGCCGGAACGCGGGGAAGCGAACCGGCAGAGCCGACGCTGCCTAATTGATTGGCTTTCGGGTCATTCGCGTTCGCAATGTTGACGCGTTCTTCTCGTCATGCTGCACGGATTTCCTTCCCGAAAGCCAACATATCAGCGAAGAGGGAGCGCTCATGAGCGCTGGACGCTTCAGCTACCCGTTCGGCCAGTGCGTTCATGTTTACCGGCCGCAGGATTACTCTGCCCGTGCGCCTTCCCTCTACGGTATCGTTGATCACAATGTGGGCATCGGCTGCGTTGCTATCCAATGTCGGATAAAGTATAGTCGCGATACGCCGCTCCTGCTGGCTCAAGGCGTAAATCACAAGTTGGTAGAGCATGTTCCGGGGCAACGGATTTTCCCAGAGATCGCGGTACTTTGCATCCAGAACTGCCACCGTTTTGTTGGCCTTCAGCACCACGAAATCTGGTCGCGGAGCGGAAACTGGACGGCGGCGCGGATTGTACCGGGGATCGTAGGCCATCATTCCCAACAGACGATGTTCATCTCGTACCTGACATCCCTGAAGGTTTTCCGACAGGAAGCGAGAGAGAAGCGTCTGGAAGAAACGATTCATATCAAAGAGAAAACCTGGGACGTTGATGGCCTCCGCTTCTCCTTCGAGGTTCACTCCCTGCGCTCCCATTAGCAATTCTATCAGCGTCAGGGCTGGCTCATAAGCAACTGTAAGGCGCGACATACGCCGTCGCGCACGCTGAAGCATCCGTGTGTCCAGATGGACAGAAGTAATCTCTTCCTCAAGCAACCTACAGTGATTTGCGAGCAGAGCGCGTAAGGCTGGATCTGCTGAAATATGACGCGCCAACCGCAACCCTGCCAGAAGCGCCTGATTGATCACTGTATCCTCAGAGCATGGATGAAACGTACAGGGCAGGGTTGCAGTCGGCGTGGCCCCGCCGCGAATATACCGATGAAGATCTAATCTGCCCTGCGGAATGGTCAGGTAAGCGTCCCGACGCACATACTCCCGCCGGAGCCCACGCCGAATCAGTTCTTCGGCTTCGGCGGCGAGTTGGTGAATGAGCAGGTCCAGGAAAGTGTAGGCGGACAGATCGTAGGAAGACACACCTATCAGACTGAGGTTGCGCAAGCCGTATGCATATCGCACCAGACGCAACAAAGGCATCCCCGTTATCTTCGGCTCAACAGTTACCTGTAGGTCGCCTAACGTGATCCTTCCCACCCAGGAGGAAGCCCGAACCCGTGTTCCATGACGCAACTCCTCGATATGGAGCATGCCGGCCCGAGAAAGTTCTTTGACTGTCTGCGTGATGCGGGCGTCTTCCGGCAGAAATACGCCAGTGAGGGTTCCTCCAGTCTCCCACTCCTTGACTCGGATCGAAGTCACCGTCGCGCTCATGCGCCAGCCATTTTCATCGCAGGTAGCAGCTGCGCTATATCGGTGGCATCCCCTTCTTCCATAGAATCAATCTCGTCCTCACCATTGAGAACGTCTCCATACTCCATTTGCTCGGACTCGGAAGCCATCACATAGGCGGAAAGGTCAGGATGATGCGAGAGCAAAGCCTGGATCAACTCGTCGCCACGATCAGCAGCAAATAGCTCGGACCGAATGCGTTGCGTCCCTGGATCCACCAGAGCGCTACCCAGGATGCGCTCCAGAGCGGTATAGTCCTCGTAACAATATTCCTGCAGCAGCGGGATGATGTCTTCCGCAAGAACACGGGCGAAACTTGCAATATCGGATACAGGCCGTCCGGCGCCTGTAAGCAGATAGGAGTGGCCGATCTGGAGATTGCGTCCGTCACGCCCAACATGATGGACGACATTCTCATTCAGAGCCTCGAACCACTGACGTAGCGGCAATGCACCCAACCTCACACTGCCCAAAATCTGGCTGTCGGGCATCAGCTCTATGAACCCGAAGCGCCGTCGAAGAGCCGCGTCCAGAAGGGCGATAGAGCGGTCGGCGGTGTTCATGGTGCCGATGATCAGCACATTCGGCGGCACTCGAAATGGGGCGCCGGTGAGCGGGAGCAAAACGGTCTTCCCACGCTTGTTGCGCTCCAGAATAGTAAGAAGCTCACCAAAGATGCGGGGGATGTCTCCCCGGTTGATCTCGTCGATAATCAGGAAGAAATTACGGTCGGGCTGTTCGGCGGCATCTTCACAAAGGCGCTTAAAAATGCCATTCCGTAGGTGGAAGACCATTTGCCCGTCCATGGCCTCGGGTCGATAGCCCTCAATGAAATCCTCGTAACCATACGCGGAGTGGAAGCTGCATATGCGAATCGCTTTCCCCGGTTGTTGATCGGTGCCTATTATTGCGGTGCGATCAGCTTCAGAGAGCTGGTCAAATGCCTTGTTGAACCAGGAGCGTGCGGCAAGCTCTTGTGCGGCGATCTCGGCCCAATAGGTTTTCCCCGTACCCGGAGGGCCATAGAGGATCATCTGCCCTTTCCTCTCAAGGACATTCCCGATCTGCGCTGGAATATCGCTCAGCGGTGGTAAGGAGGACTGCGTTGCGACCATTGCACCAGAATTTAAGATAGGCTGTGCATTAATAAGGCCGTCCTCCTGCTGTAATGTCATTCTCAAATTCTCGAAGCGAAGAACAGCGGGCTCAGAAGAGGCATAACGGCTTAGAATAGGGAGATCGTCTGCTAACCGCTCAGAAGCATCTTTGTAAACGACATAAAGCAGAGCCTTAAATTCCGGGCAAGTGAGCTTATATGGCTTGTCGCCCGGCTCGGCTTCAGTAAGTTTTGTCCCAGCAAAATCGTACTTTTCACACCGCGATTTCCATGCTACGGAGAATGATTGACGCTGACAGAGGCATGCAGTAAGGTTGTTGCAAGCCAACAGCGGAAGGCGATTCAGTTCCGGTTGCCCATCTTTGTCGAGGTAAGCAAGCTCCAGTACAAACGACTTATCTGTCAGGTCCTCATTCTGCCACCCTAAAGCCCGCTGAAATCCCGAAATTTTTGCCACTTTGCCACCCTTCGGTTCATGCTTGCGTTCTTGCCCATCGCCATCGCACTTACTGATGCTAATGTGTCTCCGTAGAACGTTTTTCCTGCTCTGGTCGCCGGGCGGGCATCATGAGCAGTCGGCGACAGTCTTGGCGAGGCGGAATGTGTTGTCATTTCGAGCAAGGATCTGGTAATCTTCCTTCATGGTAGTGTGCTTCTTCAGTCTCATTTTCCCGCCGCCGGATCGAGTGGTCATTTGAAATCCTTAAACAATATTCTGGAAGAACACGAGGATTGCGAGTTTGAAGTCAAAGCAGCCCAGGGGCGCAATGGACGCGGTGAAATTCCGCGTTCCGTATGGGAAAGCTATTCTGCAATGGCGAATACCGTAGGCGGCGTGATTTTGCTGGGAGTTGAAGAGGATGCTGCGGGAATATACAAAGTTTTAGGGTTGAAGGACGTAGAACGCATCCGCAAATCTGCCTGGGACAATCTCAACAACCGCCAGATTGTAAGCACTAACCTGCTAACCGAACAAGACTTAGCAGAAGTCGAACATGAAGGTCTGCGCCTCCTTTATATCCGTGCCGATTTTACAGACCGCATTTCTATTCTGGTCATAAAACGCGAGGATTATTTTGGATTTCGCAACCCTGGTGGCTTGCGACTACCCGCAGAGGTCGTATTGCGGGGTGGCGAGAGTGACTGCCGTAACCGTCGCCTTCAGAAAATGTTTCAGTTGGTCGGGGCCGCAGAGCAAGCGGGATCGGGATTTCCCAAAATTATGCGGGCCTGGAGCGAACAGCACTGGCGATATCCCCTATTGGATGAAAAGTATCAGCCTGAGCAGACAGTTCTGCGCCTTCCAACCACAAGTCTATTGCCTCCAGAAGCGATTTCAGAACTTGACCGGCAGTTTGGTCGGAAATTTCGGGAACTGGGGGAGATTGAACGCCTGGCGGTAGTGACTGCTTTTGTAGAAGAAAAAGTAACGAACCAACGGCTTCACACTATAACCGATTCTCATGCGCGTGATCTTACCGCGATCTTCAAATCTTTAGTAAACAGCGGATTTCTTATTCCCGATGGTTTTGGGCGAGGAACCTGCTATCGGCTGCCAGGACGAATTGCAAACAAGGAGCAAGAATTGCCGCGGAGGCTGGACGATGCACTGTTTAGCCACAAAGAGAGCTCTAAAGTACCTGTGCAAAGCTCCGAACATTTGCCTTCGGACTCCGAACATTTGCCTTCGGACTCCGAACATTTGCCTTCGGACTCCGAACATCGCAACAACCTTATCCTCATTGCTACGCCTGTGAATCAAACACGTAGCGCACCCGCTGAGCAGGTACGCTCTACCATTCTCCTCCTATGTCAGGAATCTTTTTTGTCTCTGAGAACGCTTGCGGACTTGCTTAATCGTTCTTCCAACACCTTGCGGGTTCACTACTTGTCTCCTATGATCAAGAGCGGGTTGTTGGAGTATCGTTATGCCGGCAAGGCCAATCATCCGCAGCAAGGCTACCGAACGACCATATTACCCTGAGCCATTCACATATTGAACTCGTAACGTTTCATTATCACTTTTACCAACTTACGATACTCGGTAACTCTCTAGTCCGCCTTCAAGATGCATAATCGAACACCCCATCGCGTCCGAAGGACGATCGGCGCACAGCGCCTCTAGCGGAGCAATTCATTGCGCCGACGCATCGCATTTGTGTGACATACGTATCACAAATTCTGCAACTTCTCTTCGCCCTTTTCCGCCACAAAGTCGTCGAAAGCATGCGTTGTTTTTGCTTCGTTACGGCTTGCGGGCTTTTCGACCATTCGCCTGCGCAATCTCCACGCGACATACCAGAGCGCCCCATAGTAACAGATTATAACGAAAGGCGGTGGCGAGGCGATTGCAACGCTCGCAAAGGGAAGTTTGCTGCATCCCTGCACCACGGCGAGGATATAGCCTATGAGCACGCTCAGGAAACGCTCGAGAGGCGCGTTCCAGATGGGCGTGATCCCGCCCAGGCAACGAGAAATAAAACCGAGCGCAAGGACGGCGGGAAGCGCGGGTGCGATCAAAGCGTTCGCCAAAACGCCGATCAGCGAAATGTCGTTGAAGTAGTAGGCGACCAGCGGAGCCGCGCCAAATTGCGCCGCAACGCTAAGAAGTGCGCTTGCAGCGCAAAACTCGCTCAGAAACCGCGTCAGCCTTCTTCCAGCACTATTCCCACTGAGCCGTGATCGAATCTTTTTCCGTACCGGTTCGGCAAGAGGAAGCAGAGCAAGCAGGGTGATGACGGTCGCGAACGAGAGCAGAAAGCCGGGCTCGAGCAGATCCGTGGGGTTGGAAACGATCAAAACCAGGGCCGCCACGGCAAGCGCGTTGGGGATATCCGGCTCCCGTTCCAGCACGGGGCCCAGCAGATACAGAATGGCCACAAGGCCCGCGCGAACCAC
>JBBRKX010000102.1:0-9402 GCA_038231675.1 Chthonomonadales bacterium
GATCGCCGCGTTTCTGCAGTGGATGCGTATTCGCTTTCCGTGGTGGCCCTTCCATCCACTGGCCTTTGCCGTCACCAACTCGTTTGAAATCAACCTTGTTTGGGCTCCTCTCTTTCTGGCCTGGTTGTTCAAATCCCTGATCCTCAGATATGGGGGTCGAGGCGGGTTTCACAAAGCGCTCCCGTTCTTCATCGGCCTCATGCTTGGCCAATTTGTTGTAGGTAGTCTGTGGAATATTTATGGGATTGCACGTGGTCTTCCAACCTATCAATTCTGGCAGTAAATGCCAGTGGGCACAAGAAAGATTACGCTTCAATGAGGGTTCAAATCAAATTGGCTGGCACAGGAATTGCCACGGCGCTTGCCCTGACTCTGGCCGCATGCGCCGCCGTTCCGCCGCAGGCTGGAACCAGGGCATTGCCTGTCGCGCGAATGCCGACCATTTCGCCACGCATAAGGCCCCTCTGTCCTATACGCATGGGCGGGGTCTATGTGCGAGGGAATGCGGCTGGAACGAATACACACGAGGGTAGTCTTAAGATATCTACCGCGAACGAAGAATGGATCTCAGCCAACCTGGATCTGATCGCGGTCGCTTCCTCCAGCATTTCCGTCGACTCATTTGCCAGAATCCGGAAGAGCCAGCGTCTATTCACTCCGCTGTTGTTCACCTATGCCTCTACTTTGTATGAAGGCGAGCACAACGGCAATGTCGGCGGTTGGAAGCCCACCATGACCTCCTGGACCTTGCTGGATGCGAGTGGCAAGGAAGTCGTTCATCCCGATTCGGGAGCTCACTGGATGGACTTTGCCAACCATGACTGGGCGGAACACTGGCGCAACCAGGCGATCGGGCTGATGCGCGCATATAACGCGGATGGCGTGGTCGCGGCGGAATTGCCGATCGGAAACAGCGCGATCTCCGCATCCCTTCAGAAATACCCCACAATGGAAACACGCATCGCAGCTACCACGGAATGGCTCCGCACGGTAGATGCAAAGCACCAATTTCTATTTATTCCTTCCGCGATAGGATTCGATCTCGGAGCCGGTCATACGACATTGCCGACCCCGCCCGGCACGGAGGAACTAGAACTCCCCGGACGCCTCTGGGATGAGTACTTTTCGCTGACGGACGGAGCCTGGGCGGAAGGCTGGCTTCGCCCCTATTGGGCGGATGGAGACGTATCGGAGGAACAGTGGGAAATCGAAGTAGAGGCCGCAGATAGAGCCGCCCGAAACGATCAGGTCTTTATCGCGACCTGTGGATATAAAAACGACAGTGAACTGGAGTTCGCATTGGCGAGTTATCTGCTGGCGATCCACCACCAGGGAAGACTCGTCTTTCAGCCAATGCCGCTGGTGGAGGGCGCCCCAAACGACGCCGGACTGAGCCTGGATGTGGCTCAAAGAGAAATCAAGGCAAAAGCCCGCTTTTTCGATGTACCCCTTGGCGTTGCTCTTCAGGAGCGGCACACCGTGCCGGTAACAAATGGCCTCGTATGGAGGCGTTCCTTCGCCAACGGTCTCGTTTATGTCAACTCGGATGACAAAAGGTCCGTAACCGTGGATCTCGGCGGGCCCATGGAGCGTCCGACAGGCGAGAGGGTCCGCTCCGTCGCATTGCCACCTCACAGCGGTGCGATTTTGGTCTATCCCAGAGCACAGCCCGCAAAGGCCGATTCGCCGAAGCCCGGTGGGCCAAGTGCTACCCATCGTTAAAATTGCCTACTTCCGGCTCTGGTCTTACTCGACCGGCGTCGCTCGCAATGCGAAATCGTAACCGGCGATAGTCGAGTCAGATGTCAGCAGGATAAAGTCTGCCCGAAGTTCCAGGACTCCCTTCGATCGAATGGTAAGCGTATGTTCTCCTGCAGTAAGCGTCATTGTGCCCGCCAGAAGCGTCTGTGCGGCGCGTGCGTTGGTGGGAGCGACCGTTAACCCGTCTATCACCACTTCCACTGGTTCGGGTGTGTTCCCTCGTATACAGCGCGTATAAATCGTATACCGACCAGGGGTCGGGATAGCGATCGTCGTGGTGATCGCCTGGCCCTTCCCGAGCGGCACGCACGTCGTCCCTTTCCCAGGGCTGCATTCCGGAGAAGCAACGGGCCGGATCCCATTTAAATTGGTAAACCCTTCGCATTCGAATAGTAATTCTGCGGGCGCGGGCGTAAGGTCGATAGACGCGATGCTGTGTGGCTCAATGGTCAATTCCCATTTATTTGCTGAGGGAATTGCTACTTCGCCCTTCCACGCCACAAAGGCCTCCTTCGGTATAGCGACCATGCGACTTATGGCTTTATCCGTCGAATTGTAATAGAGGATTTTATCGGTAAGCAGGGTGGCGTATAGACCGTCTACCGCGTCATCGATGGGCAGCGCATCCCGCCGTGTTTTATCGATCTCGCTCAGATGATAAATGGCGCGGCGCAATACTTCGATATAGCCTTTGATCAGCTTCTGGTTCGCGGGAAAGTAAATGGTCAATCCCTTGCCATATAAGCGAGACCAGTTGCTGTTCAAGAGGTTAAGATCCAGATCACGGCGAAACTTACCGACCGGCGCGGTCGCGTCCGCAACCTCCTGCACATCGTGCTCGACCACCTGAACGCTTAATACCTCTACGCCAAGGAAACGCATGTCCTTGCTGCCGGTGATCAGCTTCGAGGGCTGAAATGTATCCGATTGGAAGGTCAGAGTGGCAATGGGACGATCGCCGACGACGTCCCGAGAAAGATGGAATCGATAAGTGACGTCCCCCGCCGCGGCAAGATCCCCAACCTCGTGGCCATTTAGCAGAATCTTTCGCTTGAGTGCGCCCGCCTCCGTTGGAAGTCGTGTACGTACGACCAGAACATAACTTTTGCTCGGGTCGACCGGCAGACGGATGTTTGCTACAGCCTTTGTCCAACGTCCTTCAATGTCCGTCGCCGCAGCCGTCCCATACCAGCCATCGTCAAGATAGTCCGCTGCTTCCGGCAACCCCACGCGTATTTGATACTGAGCCGGAACCACGCCGGTGAACCGCTCGGTAACCTTGGCGGGAGCGAGTTCCTGAATATAGCCAAACAGGTCTTTAAACCACGACGAATCCCCGTCGAACGTGGTTACTTTACCAAAATCGTATGCAAGCAGAACCCCTCCATCACTCACCCACTGCTTTATTCTTTCCAATGTCGCCGGATCCGCCTGGGTTCCCTCCCATAGTGCGAGAATGCGGTATTTGGACAGACAACCATCGAGCACCATGCGATCATCCACGATATCAAAGTTGGCAATATCCCTGACCTTAGCGCATGCCTGGGCAAAGAGCGGCTCAAATCCTTGCTCAGGCCGCAGTTTCTGCGCTTCCGCCGGATAGAACATGGCGACATCTACAACCGGCTTCTCCACCCGAAGATACTTCCCGTAACGATAGTAGACTTCACGCGATGCACGCGCGGGTGTTTCCCAATCGAAAATCCCCTTCGCCCCCTGTGAAACGGCTTCAAATATTCGCTCGACCTCCTGATTATTGTCCGCCGCATTCGAAGGCTCCAGCCAGAATGGCACACCGTAGAATCGACTGGCGCTGCCAAGACGGCCGAGCATTGTCGCCGCATTATCGGCGAATGGAATGATCGAACGATCCAGGACCCGCACATCGGCATGGTATTTCGCGGCCAGCTTTGGAATGAGGCTGTTATCGCTCCCACGTCGGAGATCCTCATCTCCAAAACTGCCGGGCAACATGAGAAGTGTTTCGGGGAAATGCTTTCGTGCAGCCGCAAGATTCAAATCGATCGCATGGGTGATGCCAGTTTGATACCATGTGACAAAGTCTAACCATTCTTGCTTGGCGTCCTGGCGCGGCCCCTGCAGCGAGGGGAAGACGATCTCTTCCGGTGTTTTATAGGTGCGCTTCCATGCAGCATTGAGATGGTCAAGGGAACCGTATTTTTTAACCATCGTCTCACGAAAGTCCGAGCGAGCGACTGGATCCGCGCACCACCACCCTAGATGATCGTGCAGGTTGCCAAAGCGGCGTAACCACTCCTCTTTCTGCCCAGGAATTTCAACTCGCTCGCCGGAAATAAATCCCGACTGGCCGTAGTCGCCATGAATGCCTACATCGATTGCCGAAATAGGATCCAATCGGTCATCCGGATTTACTTTCTCGAATTCGTTCGCCATTGCCTCGTACCCATGATCGATAAAGTCGGGCCAGGTTGGGTCCCACGGAGAAAACGCCTGCACAGGTTGTTGGTGTTCCAGACATTGGAGCGGTGTAAACGGAACTGTCTTTCGATACCATTCCGGCGGAAACGCCTCATGGGGAAAGTAGCACCAATTTTTCGTCAGTTGCTGCACCGTTCGTCTGGCAACATTTTGGCGATGCCAATCCCAGCCGCCTTTGCCTCCGGTTTCCTCTGTAGATAGGTAGTCCGAGTCTGTTTGAAAAAGCGTGAATCCCTCACCTGAAAGAATCCGCATGTCCGTTGGATTGGTGACATCGGTTCCAAGAAGCATTCTTTCTCCGATATTACGCGAACGGGCATAAGGGTCCGCGTCAGGAGCTCCGGCATGGATGTCCCATAATCGAATAATGCGCGCGGGATCCGGGCGAAGCACCCCATGCAGCACGCCGTACGGCGCCTCATTCACTGCGGCAACTTCGAACGATGGAGACCAGTGTCCTTCATCCGTCGCCATGGATTTCCAGCTGGGGGGCACGCGTCTGGCTGAACGGACGGTTCCATTGGAAATGACGGTATGGATAGCCCCACCTGGCAATGTGATCGAGAGACGGTACAGGAGTCCGCCTTGATGAATGGTGTTCTGAACACGAATGGCCAGCAGATTGTCACCCTTGATCAAATAACGCGTGACGTCGAACTGTTGGACCGTCTTGGGATCCGCTCCTTGAGCGACTGGCCTCTGGGAATCGTTTACATACGCGGTGAAGACGTCGGAAGCCGTAATAGATAGTTTGGCCGAAATAGGAACGCCGGGCAATTGAAACCTGTGTCGAAAATAGACGGTATCCGGCACTGCATGACCATCCGCCCAGATCCAGACCCAATTAGCGGAGGGAGCGGCAAACGCAAAAACAGTCAAGTAGAACATTAATCCGACCGTCGTCAGTAGGCGCACGCAATCTATAAGCACACGACGCATAGCGAAGTACCTTGTCATATGTGGATTCAATCTGTGAAATCGTTCATTCGTTTTCGCGCGTAGGCACGTGAAATCCTGCATAATACCATGGACACGTAACATCCCTGCCTTGACGTTACGGCTTGACACAAAATTTCCGTACCCATGAGTTCAGGGAAGAGTCCCCCCTGGCAGCAAGACCATCCATACTACTTACGGTGCTGAACCGAAGCAATGTTACCTGCAGTGAGGACAATTCGGGCGCAGGAAACGCACCGTTTCGCAGAAAACGCTGGTATATCGTCATCATGCCGCAGCGATACCACCGGGTAATCCCGAGAGTTTCCTTCCTACAGTTCCAACTCCATTTAGCCGATAATTCTCCAAATTAGACTGGTGCGATTCGCACACTCAGGCTGTCACATGCAGGTTTTTATGGTTGGGTGAGTCGAGCCATTGAGTAACGAACCAGGACAGAAGCGAAAAGGCGGGCATAACTCATGGAAGATGAATTTCGCAAAGATGGAACGCTTGATGTAAGGCTTTCCGACGATCGTTGTCAGGCGCTCCTCACAATTCATCCAGCAATGGGAGGCGGATTGCCGGTGACTGCGGAAGAGGTGATGGAACATCTTGGCGCATTGTCCATCAATGTAGGCATCCGTGATAGTGTTATTCAAGAAGTTGTCCAACGCGCAAGGGACTATTGCCTTCCCGTAACGCATATCGTGATTGCTGAAAATGTAGTGCCGTGTGACGGCCAGGACGGCAAAGTGCACTACACCTTGCCGATTGAATTGCTTTCACGCCCGCTTCCGACCAGGAAAGATGGAAGCAATCTTCCAGACTGGTTCAGCCTCTTACCGGGTAAGATGGTCGTTGCCGGCCAGGAACTCGCCACAATAACGCCTCCACGGCAGGGCATGCAGGGCAAGACGGTAACATGGCCGATTCAGACAGTTTCACCGCGTCCGGCAATGCCTCCGAGCATTATGGCGGGAACGAGCGTCCGCGTTTCAGAAAATGGATTGCAACTCTTCGCGGAGCAGGATGGCTACGCCTGGCTCCAAGGAGACAGGCTGATAGTATCTCCATTACGTCTGATTGAGGCTCCGGCAATCGCAAGCACACATGTGACTTCTACGGGCGCTGTCTTCCTGGATTGCGTTGAAGATTCCCAGGTGCGCGCGGCAGGGATTGTCGCCATCAAAGGAAACGTGATCAGGACGGAGATCCGAGCACATGGAGACGTTTTTCTTCAAACGGCGGAGAGTTGCTCCATCATCGCGACAGGGAATGTTTATGTCACTGAGGCCCTGATAAATTGCGAAGTCAACACGAAGAAGCGTCTTGTAGCTCTTGGAAAAGCGCAGATCGTTGGAGGGGTTGTCTGTGCAACCGGCGGAGTCGATGGAATTTTCATCGGATCACCGGAATTTGCGACAACCCGCCTTTTAGCTGGCCAGGATCGCTTTTCAAGTCTGCGCGCAAGGGAGATTCAGGAGGAGTTGCATGCATGCGACGCGAATATAGCCCGGATAACCCAGGCGCTTAAGCCATTTGCCACCCTTGCCGTTCACACCACGCTGACCGAGGATAAGCGTGCGCTTGTGCAAAAACTTCAGGCGCAACGTCAGTCACAGGAAGCCCAGTTAAAGGAACTCCATAACGAGCGCCGATTGTTGTCCATTTCGACGAAAGAAAAAATCGACGGCGAAGTTAGGGTAGAGGGCATCATCTATCCTGGCGTGTGGATTGAAATCGGATCTGCGGTGCATCAAATGGAAGTCCCGGCGTCACGTGTCAAATTCGTTGGGATTCCTGGTGGTAAATCGGTGGAAATGAGGCCGTTAAAAGCGGCGGCGTAACTACGGCAGCCGGTGGAAAATCCCTCTTCTCCGACTGTCCGTGATGACGTCGACGGAATGCCTGGTGGGATGAGGAGGGTAAAGTGGAAACACGCTTTAAAATGACTCGACTTGTGCGCACCCAGTCTTCTGAGATTTATCTCGTGTGGGATGGTGAGAAGCGCGTGGGACAGGTCGATATTCACTTCGCGCACGACACAATTCATGCCACTGTGATCTTCGAAGCAGACCTATCGGTAGGAGAAGAGGAGGAGTTATTGGCGCAGATCGACGACGATGTCGTCTCCTCTTACTTGCCGCGCTTCGAACGTGAAGATTTCGTTGCGCACGTCTTTCGAGGAGAAGAAATTAGTCGCTACACTGACTGCTCCGGCGCGATGGACGATCTGGAGGACGATGAGGAACGCGAGGAGTAATTGTGCAGGAGAACCCTTCGTCGCCAACGCAATCCGCTCATATGCTGACTTCCGGGATGAGACCCAATCCTCGTCTTCAGGGAGCCCCTGAGCCGATCGCAGCTCTCAACAAAGTAAAAATTAGTGAGGCAAGGTTGCCCTGGGCGGATCGTGAGCCACTGGTCGATTTGCGAGCTCACTGCCCAGAGATTTTGCTGTCCGATCACATCTGTCCCTATCTCCGTCGAACGGTGGCGAATATGTTGAACTCGGCGCAGGCCGGTCTGCCACACGGATTGAGGCTCAAGGCTGGTTCCGCTCTCCGAACGGTCTCAATGCAGAAGTCCGGCTGGGACGGTTATCACAAACGGCTTCGCGAAGAGCATCCTGAATGGCCTCTTTCCGCCCTACGGCGGGCAACAAACAAGTATTTCGCTCCCTACGATCAGAAGGCCCCACCTGGCCACTGTACCGGTGGCGCGGTCGATGTCAGCCTGATCGATTCCAATGGCCAATCGCTTGATCTCACCTCCCCTACCAAAGGCTGGCAGGCAGCCTACACCTGGAGCGATTTACTCTCTCCGGAAGCCAAAGTAAACCGGATGCTTATGGTAGAGGCGATGCTTGGAGCGGGATTCTCAAATTGCCGTGATGAGTATTGGCACTATTCCTATGGCGACTCTGCCTGGGCCGTTCGTGTCGGTGAAACAGAATGTCCCTATGGTTTGACCTATCCTCCCGTCGCATTGGAACCGTCGAAAGTGGATGGCGTGTCCCTTAGCGTCGCTGTAAATAGCGAGCGCGATGGAGAGGGACGCTGCCTGAGCACAGAGGGCACGCTTGATATTGACGTGGGAAGCGATATGAACGCGCAGGCATGGAGCCTGGGTATATACTGGGCGAATGGCATCTCTCTATCTATTCGCATTCAAACCGCACACGCCGAATATCTGCCATCCACCCTTTATCTGGGTGATGGTGAAAATTTATGGGAGTCAATCACGGACATTCATAGAGAAGGTAATCACTGTATCGTTCGCCTGACTCCATCTCGCGATCGCGCCGTATTGCGTCCTTCCCTGCCCACCACAGTGAAAGAGCCCACGAGTTGATCCGGAGCCGTGAAACTATCTGGTTCGTATACGTGCTTTTTTGCGTTATGGCGCTGCTCGGTTTTCCCGTGCGGGCTCAGGACAACGCCCCCTCACACCTGGGCGACCGCGCTATTCCGTGTGCCAACCTCGTCTATGCGGGCGGCAAAACCTCTCAATGCTTTAGCGACCGCTTTCTCCAGCGCCTTCAACAGGAAACACGTATCCGAACAAAGCCGCACTTTCAACGTGTCCATCTAGACGAACGCGATCTCTTTCGCTATCCTTTTGCGGTAATGAGTGGAGAAGGCCCATTTCAGCTGAGCGTAGCCGAACGTACTCAGTTGCGCTATTACGTTACACATGGCGGATTTCTGCTGGCATCAGCAAGTTGCTCGGATGCACGCTGGGCTAATTCGTTTCATAAAGAGTTTGCACGCATGTTTCCCACCGGACAATTGACGCGACTTCGCCTCGAACATCCCTTGTTCCGGACGATATACAGAATAGACAGTCTGGGCACAGTGCACGGTGCAGGTGGCCCGAACGGCGCGGGACTATCGGCATATGCGCGAAACGGCAGAATTGTAATGATCTTCTCCGGCGATGGATTAAATGACACATCGCATACGCAAAACTGCTGTTGCTGCGGCGGGGATGAGATCAATCGCGCCGAATTCGTGAATGTGGATGTGCTTGCTTATGCCCTGCTCCACTGATCTGCCAATACAAGGACATGCTGACATTGGTCCAAAATGGCGCTATTCCCGAATCCATTCTGGTTCGGCTTCGATCGAAGAAGACGGAAGACCGACTCCGTGGCGTCGGCGAACTGGTGCGCATGTCACTGTCCCGCGAGAGGCAAACGCTTCTCTTGCAGATCCTCGGTGATCGGAATCATTATATTGC
>JBBRKX010000103.1:0-9399 GCA_038231675.1 Chthonomonadales bacterium
GGTTCTTAACTGCCTTTGCCAGGGTCCCATGCCGATCCGGATGCGAATCTTTCTCCTGCCGCGTCCGATCCGCAATCCAGTTTTTCTCGGAAGCATTGAGCCAGGACGCATGTGCCGGACCGTCGGGCAGGTAGGCGAGCACCACGAAGGCGAGGACGATTGCGGGCAGTCCTTCCAGAATGAACAGCCACTGCCATCCCATGAGTCCCCACCCATGCACGCCCAGAAGCGCGCCGGAGATCGGCGAGCCGATGACATTCGCGATCGCGGTCGCCGTCATAAAGAGCGAAATGATCCGCGCACGTTCGGAGGCCGAAAACCAGTACGTGAGGTAAAGGATAATGCCCGGAAAGAAGCCCGCCTCCGCGATCCCCAGCAGAAACCGCAGGATGTAAAAGGAGCGCGCATCACGGGTAAAGATCATCGCGATCGCCGCGATGCCCCACGTGATCATGATCCGCGCGATCCAGGTGCGCGCCCCGACACGCTCCAGGATCAGGTTGCTGGGCACTTCGAAGCAGAAGTAGCCAAGGAAAAAGATCCCGGCTCCCAGTCCGAAGGCTTTGTCCCCCAGGTGAAGCGCCGTCTTCATCTGAAGCTGCGCAAAACCTACATTGACCCGATCCAGGTAGGCAATGGTGTAGATCACAAATAAAAAGGGGATAAGCCGTAACGCGTTACGGCGCATCAATCCGGCGCCGTCACTCGCCTCAGATTCTATGGTCACCTGTTATTCCCGCTTCCTCGCCGGTATGGCGTCGCCATGCACAAGCATTGTCATCGTGCTTGCGGACCCAATTTCCACTCTTCATCAAAAAAGCCCGCATCCACGATTCCGCCCGGAGTCCGCGCCGTGGCGGGAACGCTCACATCGACTACGGCAAAGTCCGGAAGCTTCGGCGACTGGCGCGCATTGTTCAGATAATCGTACTCGCGGAAGGTAAAGCCGCTGTTCAGGACCACATACCGCTTAGGATTGAGCGGGTTGGGATAGATCATTACCGGGACATGATGGTCACCGCTATACACCTTCGCGCCGACATGCACGCCGGCCGCGTCCCAGCGGACCGGCAGTCGGTCCACGATGCGCGCCAGAACCTTGTTGCTGGAAGGATCGCCCCACAGCACCAGATTGTGCGAGGCGATGTCCGCGTCCGTTACATCGGCATCGTTCTTAACCGGCGCTTCCCCCCGAAATTGACGCCGCCAATGGGTGATCGCGTGCTCACGTTCGGCGCGGACCCAGTCGCCGACCTTTGCGTTCATCGCCGTTCCGGTCGGCGCGACCATCAGGAAGCTGTCGTAGAAGGCGTCGTCGATGGGCCCTTGCAGTCCCGACCGTTTCCGAAGCGTTCCGTCGTCGGTCTGGTTGGTAAACTCCCAGCGACCGCCCTGCTTGTGCAGATGGACCGTCCAGGATCGGTCCGAAGCCGGCGCAGGCGCTTCGAGGCTCTGTCCATCGATCGTAAGATGCGTTCGGCGGGTCACATCGAGCGGGCAATAGCCGGGCTCCATCGCAAACGTCAGGGCGGTCACGTTCTCGGTCTTCGCCTGGACGGTTCCGGGATCGACGATATCGGCGTTTACCCGCGCACGCTCCCAATGGCGCGTCAGGCCGTCCACCGTTACCCACAGCATCCGATTGTAGCGCAGGGTCCAGGTGGTGAAGCGCACATGGTCCGGAACGGGATTACGCCCGTGTTCGACGATGCTGTCGACCCGACGCGCGACCTCGATCTTCGCCACCCGCTCATAGCCATGGCCCATTTTGGGACCGATGATCTGGTTAAGCGCGATGTTCTCCTGCGCCAGCGCCTTGTCCATCACATTAGCAGCCTGTCGCTGCCCATCGATCTCTCCGCTGTACGACACCGTGGGACAGTTGAACAGATTGATCGCGTAGTCTTTGCTGTCGTAGAGATGCCAGAGCTTCTCCTGGTACCAGGGCGTCTTGACCGGATCGCTCTTGAGGTTCAGGAATTCGGCGGTCTCGGTGAAGCCCGCGCCCGGAGCGGCCGCCACCCAGTCGCCGGCGAAATGGGTCGCGAACTGCCAGCAGGCGGCCCCGCCCATGGAAAATCCCCTGACCGCGATACGGTTCACATCGATCGGATAGTGGCGCTTTACATGCGCCAGCGCCTCGAACGTATCCACCTCGCCCGCGAACCGGTTGGCGTTGCAATAACGGCCATAAGGATGCAGCACAAAGGCGTTCGCCGGAGCGAACTCCCCATAAGAGTGCTGATGCTCGTTCAGGAAGTTCACCTCGCTGAGCGTTTCGCCCCGCCCGTGGTACCAGATGTCCAGCCGATGCTGGACGGGAGAGTTCGCCTGATAGCTTGCAGGCACGATGAGGCCATATGGTTGGACCGACCCATCGATGCGGGAAACATAGCCGCGTACGACAAGGCCCGTTTGTGTCGTCCAGGGCGCGCTGCCCTCTTTTAGCAGGCGTGCTCGCTCCAGACCCTGGTTCAAAAGCTCCTTTGCCACTCCAATCTCACCTGTGCCGAAAAACTCGTTGTACGTGAGCGCATAGCGGGCGGCATTGTAGTAGATTTGAATGTCGGGCAGCAAGTCCATCTGCGCGGCTTTTCCGCCGCTCTTGAATCCGTCGATCGCCTGGCCGAGTTCCATGATCTTAGACTCTAGCTCGGTGCGGTCTGCGGCCGGAACCTCGACCCCAGGCCGTGGGATCGGCGTGACGTCTCCAGGCGCCTGCGCCATCACCCGGCCCGCAACCCCAATCGCCATCAAACCCATCAGTGCTGTTAATCGCATACGTTTCCTTTTTCTGCCTGGTCCGTGGACCGTTGCCTATTGCCAGCGTGCGTTCGGGCCGAAGTCCGCGCTGTAGTAGTTGCTGAAATGTGTTCCCGGCTCGAACAGCGCGTCCATTGCCACGCCATCCTCTTCCGTTAGTTTCAAATCTAAAGCGTGCAGGTACTCCTCGAGCTGATCCACCGTTCTCGGTCCGATGATCGGACTGGTGATGCCCGCTTGCGCCAGGCACCAGGCAAGCGCAAATCGTGCGGGAGCCACGCCGCGCTCCTCACACCAGCGGGTATAGGCCTCCACGGCAGCCAGCGCCCGATCGTTGTCCCGATGCGCGAACGCTCCCTTTTCGTAGCGAGCGCCGGTCGGCCGGGGCTGCCCGGACCGATATTTCCCGGAAAGCAGTCCGCCCGCGATCGGGGCCCAGGGGATAACGGCAAATCCATACGTGCGGCAGAATGGCAGCAACTCGCGTTCGATGCGGCGGTCGAGAAGATTGTAGGGCGGCTGTTCGCACACGAAGCGGTTCAGTCCCAACTCTTTCGCGGCCCACAACGATTCGGTTAGCTGCCACGCCGCAAACGTGCTCGTGCCGACATAGCGCACTTTCCCCTGACGCATTAGATCGTCCAGAGCGCGTAATGTTTCGTCGATCGGTATAGATGATTTGGGACGATGAACCTGGTACAGGTCGATGTGGTCGGTCTGGAGACGCTTCAGGCTGTCTTCGCACGCCTGCATGATATGGTAGCGATGGCTGCCCCATGCGTTGGGATCGGCATCGTCCATCTTGTTGTAGAATTTGGTGGCGAGCACGACGCGGTTTCGGCGGCCGTCGGAAGCAAGCGCTTTGCCAACGATCGTCTCGGATACGCCGCGGCCATATACGTTTGCGGTGTCGAGGAAATTGATTCCCGCTTCCATCGCTCGATGGACGATGTCGATCGAGTCCGCCTCGGTCGTGCCGCTATGCGTATCGCCAAAATTCATGCACCCCAGGCACAGGGCGCTTACCTGTACGCCCGTGCGCCCCAATGCGCGAGTCTCCATGGCTCTCTCCTTAAAAAACGCGCTGTCTCTGCTTTTGCCGATGAAGCGAGGCGGTATCTCTCATGCCCGGCGGTAAGCGTCTTGCCTATCCGGCGGTGATGACCTGGATGGTTTCTTCGAGATTCGCCGTCCGGTCGAAAGCGTCCATGAGGGCGTGGTACCGTGCCAGCGTGGGCATGCGCGCGAGCGTCCCACGGGCCGTCAGGAGACTTTCGTACTCGGCGCGATCCAGAAACTTTTCCTCCCGCTGAGAGAGGCATCTTGCGGTGTCGATCGCGGGATAGAGCCTGCCTTCCGCAAGCATTCCGGAGAGAGGCGCCCGCCAGGAAGTCTCGTGGAGAATATGCTCTAAAAGCCGAAGGTGCGGATGGATATCGCGATCCTCCTCGGCCTCCTCGTCGATCTCCTGTTGCCAGAGCGTCCCTACGAGAGTCAGCGCACCGCCCAGTCCGCCTCCGAGCAGCCCCTCGCCATGAAAATTTCCGGCCTTCTGAATCCACTCTCGAAGCCGCTGACGGGCCCTGGACTGATCGGCTTCTTTCTGAGCGTCCGCCTCCTCCGCCTCGAGCATCGCGCCCCAGAGCCCGGTGAGCGAATCCACCGCGAGGAGCACGCTGTGTCCCAACTCCGTCTGGCGGAGACACGCTTCCAGGGTGAGATCTGCGATCTGCAGAGTTTGCTCCGGCGATGCGCCGTCGTGCGGAGATGGGCATACGACCACGTCGGCATCGGGAAAGCGTCGTCGCCAATCGGTCAGCTCTTCTCCCCGCGCTCGCAGCAGCAGCAACACGACCAGCACGTCCGGTGCGTTCTTTGTGACCCCTGCCACCACCGTGCGAAGCGTCCGTGTCAGCCCGGTAGCGTGGGGGCCGTAAATAATGCCCGCGTATCCGAGGCCAAAGGGCGCGGCGAAGTCCAGCATGCGGCCGGTGGCATCCGCCGGGCCGGTCGCGAGTGCTACACGTTGATCCGGATCGACGCGTTCGGAAGCATGCCTCCGTCGCTGTGGAGACGGCCGATCGAGTGCCTCCTCCGCGGAAAGCCCGTTCACTTTCTCTATGGAAGCAAGCCGTTCCGTGGGAAAGTTGCGGCTGGCGATCCAGCCGGCAACGCCGTGCCCTCCCACCATGCTGGGCTCATCCCGTTGCTCGTCCCAGGCAAGATAATCTTCCCGCACCTCGTTGCTCGCGTGGCGGACAGGTTCCGCGCCGATCGATTCCATTTCCCCGAACACGACGTCGCCCGTCGCGAGGTTATACTCGTTGGCGAGTTCCTCCGACACCAGGATCTGCGTGCCGGTCCCCCCATTGCGGCCTGGCCGGCAAATAGTAACTCCTCCGCCGTCGTGTCGGAAGACAATGCCATACTGCGTTATTCCCAGCGCCATCGTTCCGATCCCCCGGTTCCATTCTTCTCGGTTCCTTCTCCCTGCACCATCCATTTTCCTCTTATCACCACTGCAAGTGAGGGAAACCAGGTCCCGCATTAAGGATATGATTGCTCAGAGAAATGAATATCTCTGCCTCTGGCAGGAATAGGTAGGCTGTATCCGTAGCGAGGTTCCAGCACTCCAGCAAACCATCGCGAAGACATCAGCGATTTTTAACGTATCGACCCCACTGTAAAATTCTACAAGAACTTAAAATAGCACCACTTGTATAAAAAGATTGCAGCGTGTACAATGCAATTAATTTAAAAAATGAATATGAGGAGGCTAGCATGTCCCAAACGGTAAGCTTGCGTCTGCCGGATGAACTCGTTGACCGAATTGACCGCTTTGCCCGGATGCTTGGCAATGGCACGACGCGCACGAGAGCCAGCATCATATTGCTTGATGAGGCGTTACGCGAAGAAGAATTTTCGGGGATTGAATTTCACAATACCTCTATAGGAAGGCAACCCTTTGTCAAGCGGACGGGCATGGCGGTATGGGAGCTTATCATGGTGGCGAGAGGCTTCGATTTGGATGCCGGTCGAACCGCTGGATATCTACAGTGTCCCATGGAGCATGTGAAAGCGGCATTGAACTACTATAATTTATATCGTGACGAAATAGACCAGGCACTTCAAGACAACGACATGGGCGAGGAACGACTGAAGCGACTATTTCCCAACTTACGGGTGTTTACGTTTCCGGCACAGGACGGGGAGCAGCCCGCCTGATGCTTGCTTTTCTGACGGACGCGCATATTTCGCCGGATGTAGCGAAACAGGTGAAAGCGAAGCATTCGGAGATCGTCATCTACTGCTTGCGCGACTGGCGCAGTGGCGCACTGCTGGAAGCAGAGGATAATGTGGTTTTGGCGGCGGCGATGAAAGAACATCTTACCCTGGTAACTTATGATCAGCGCACCATAGCGCCATTGATAATGCAGTGGGCGATAGAAGGGCATGATCACGCTGGCATCGTTTTCATCGATGAAAAGAGCATCGCGCAGGAAAATGTAGGCGGCAAAGTGCGTGCGATTATTAGTCTATGGAACAAAGCAAATTCCATGGATTGGACGAACGCTATCGGTTACCTCAAACCCGATCTGTAAAATCACGGGGCCTACTTGTTCGGCGAACGCAATGCGACAACATAGCCCGGTGTCAATAAAGGCGTCCACCGCTCAATCGCTAGTCTGCGCAGGCAGACTTTCGGCCGTCACAGACGCGGTTTCAACCGCTGGATACACGCCGTCCGTGGAAAGGGATGCGGACGGCAACAATTCATTCTCCGTTGGTAGCGTCAGGCAACGCCTGTGGACCGGCCCCTGCGCTCCGCGCATTCCCCACCTTCGGGCGCAATGGCGACTGCCCTGCACACAGGAAAATAGCGCGAAAAGGCCGAATGACCGGATCAGGAGGGTGCAATGAGCGCATTGAAGATGATACTGCTCTCGGGGGCGATGGCACTATTGACTTGTGTTGGACAGGCCGCGATTGGGCAGCAGGCCCCGCCGCTGCGCGATGCCGTCGAGTGTCGGGAGCGGGGCGGACTGCCGAACGTTTTCGCGAAGTGGAAGGCGGGCAAGGAGGTAAGGGTCGCCTATCTCGGCGGCAGTATCACCGAGCAGAACGGCTGGCGTCCCAAAACCCTTGCCTGGTTCAAAACCCAATATCCGGCCTCCACAACCGTGGAGATCAATGCGGCAATCGGCGGGACCGGATCCGACCTGGGAGTCTATCGCGTTCGCCAGGATGTGCTCGACCACAAACCCGATCTGCTTTTCGTCGAGTTCGCGGTCAACGACAGCGGCGCGCCCATGGATCGTATTCTTAAGGCCATGGAGGGGATCGTCCGGCAGACCTGGCGTGCGAATCCCTCGACCGATATCTGCTTCGTCTATACGCTGACGGAAGGAATGCTGGGCGACCTGGAAGGCGGCAAGTTTCCACGCGCCGCCGGCGCCATGGAGCAGATCGCCGATCACTATGCCATTCCCTCCATCCACATGGGGCTGGAAGTCGCCCATCTGCATCAGGCGGGCAAGTTGATCTTTACAGGTCCATTGCCGAAGACCGATGCGGAGCGGGCGGCGCTCAACGGAAAGATCGTCTTTTCCGGCGACGGCGTGCACCCCTATCCCGAAACCGGCCATCAGGTATATCTGGAAGCCATCGAACGGTCCATGGCGAAAATCGAGCCCGTAGACAAAGTCGGGCGGCATCGCCTTCCGGCGCCGCTCGTTGCTGATAACTGGGAGCACGCCAAACTGATTCCCCTCAGCGCCGTCGCCTTGAGTCCGGGCTGGCGGAAACTCGATCCCGCCAGTGACGCGCGCGCAAAGCAGTTCCAGAGCCGTCTGCCGGAGTTGTGGAAGACGGATAAGCCGGAGGAAACGATCACGTTGCGCTTCAAAGGGACCGCGCTGCTGATCTATGATCTGCTCGGTCCGGACTGTGGACAGGTCAGCGTCCAGGTGGACGACAAACCGCCCGTCGTGCAGTCACTCTTCGACGCCTATAGCAACTATCACCGCGCCGCCACCCTGCCGGTAGCCGATAGCGCTTCCGATACCGTGCACACCATTGTGATCCGCCTTCTTCCCGATCAGCCGGATAAGCTCAAAATACTGCATCAGCGCCAGGAGAACGCCAACATCACGGAGTTGGACCCGAAAATTTATAACGATACTGCCTGGTACGCCGGAGCCGTCCTGCTTCTTGGTGATCTTGTGAAATGAACACAAATGTCCTCTGAGAACGGCCGCTTGATCCAGTTGCCTTCTTGCTTCGCCGTTCCTTTTCCTCTTATCGTCGCGATGCAGGAGGGAAACAGCGCCCCGTATGAAGAATACAAAGCATATTCTTGAAGGGTATTGCGGGGACAAACGAGATGCACGACAACGAAGACACGCCGAAGAGATCCGGGAACCTTGACCGCCGCGATTTCATTCGGATTATTACCCTTGGAACGGCCGCGACGCTTCTGCCGAATACACCCGTCATGGCGGGGCCATTTGAAGCAACGGATCCTCAGGGTGTCGCGCCCGCCGATAAGAAACTGGATCCCGCATGGGTCGCATCGCTCACCGCTCGCGGCCTTCCTGAAACGTATCGCGGCGACGACCTCGCAAAGATCGGAATGCCCATCGGCGGGCTTTGCGCCGGGCAACTGTACCTGGGCGGCGACGGCCGCCTCTGGCATTGGGACATCTGGAACCGCCAGATCGGCACCGGCGATGGCGGCTACGCGCATCCGCCGAACCCGGATTTTCCGATCGAACAGGGCTTTGCGCTCCAAATCACCGCCAACGGAACCACGGAGACGCGCCGCCTGGATCGCAGCGGCTTCTCCGACATCGCATTTCGGGGCGAATATCCTATCGGCAAGGTGCATTATCACGATCCCGCAACCCCGGTCACCGTTGGGCTCGAAGCGTTCTCGCCTTTCATTCCTCTCAATACAGACGACTCCAGTCTGCCGGCCACCGTCCTCCGGTTCACACTCAAGAACACGGGCAAGACCGCCGTCCAGGCGGAACTGTCGGGCTGGCTGCAGAACGCCGTATGCCACGATTCCGGCGGCCCCGGCGCGGAAGGGCGCGTCAATACGATTTTGGACCAGCCGCATGGCACGTTCCTGGATTGCAGTATCGTCGCGCTTCCGCCCAACACAAACCGCAAACCGGACCAGGTCTTCGAGAACTTCGATAAGGCAACCTATGCGGGGTGGGAAGTGACCGGAACCGCGTTCGGGAGCGGCCCGATTCTGCGCACCGATGTGCCCGCCTATCAGGGCGATCTCGGCGGGCCCGGCAAGCGCGTCGTGAATTCGCACTCTTCCGCTCCGGGCGCCGACGTCGGACAACGTGACGCCCAGACGGGCACGCTCACCAGCAAGCCGTTCAAGATCGATCGTGGGTTCATCCGGTTCTGGATCGGCGGAGGAGACAATCCGGGGCAGACCTGTATGAACGTCCTCATCGATGACAAAGTGGTCCGCTCCGCGACGGGGCACAACGACAATCGGATGCGTGAGGAGAGCCTGGACGTCCGCAGCTTCGCGGGCAAGACCGCCCGCATTCAGATCGTCGACAACGCCACCGGCGCCTGGGGCAACATCGGCGTCGCGGACATTGTCTTTAC
>JBBRKX010000104.1:0-9394 GCA_038231675.1 Chthonomonadales bacterium
GAACGCTTGCCCATCAGCATGGTCATCACCAGACGCGTGATGTGGTCGTACGCGCGGATGGCGCGCCGTGGATCTGGCAAATTGCAGCGAAGTAATTTAGCACCGCCACTCAGATCATGGACTGCTACCATGCCTCCGAGCATCTGGGGCGTGTTGGAGAAGCGCGTTTTGGGGCGGAAAGTGAGGAGGGGCGGGCGTGGCTTCGGGCCGCCAGGCACAACTCCTCGATGACGCGCTTTCCCTTGTGCTCCTCGACTTGCAGAACTGGCACCCAACGAGCCAGAGCAAGCGGGATTTGCGGCGCACGACGTATGTGTACTTTCACAACAATGCGGATCGGATGCGTTATAAGACGTTTCGATCCCAGGGCTATGATATTCGGGAGCGGTGGGGGGAGGCAAGTTGCAAGCAAATCGCCACGCAGCGCATGAAGCTCAGTGGAATGCATTGGCGTCAGGGGACGTCAGAAGCCATTCTCGCCTTGCGCCGCTCATCTTTCGACGGACGCGCTGGATCTGAGGCCTGTCTGCGCAATGCCAGCGTAGCATGCCCTAAACCTGAAACGCACCCACGCGGCGAGTGTAACGCTTTCCCAGGCCTCTGCGTCTAAGCCGCGATGGAATGGCCGCATCTTGATCTTGCCGAAGATGACAACCCAATTTCGATTCAAAGGAGTAGATTTTAATGGAGAGAACATTGCTGCTGGTCGCCCTGTCCCTCTGGGCCGCGCCCTGTCTGGCGGAAGAGCCGTCGTCTCCCCTGGCGAGCACGCTTCCCATACAGGAGGTGACGCTGTTCAGCAGTGGAGTCTCCTACACCGAGCGGGCGGGAGATGTGGAGGGCGACGCCACGGTGCCGCTGTTGTTTCGAACCGCGCAAATCAATGATATCCTCAAGTCGCTCGTGCTCATCGATCGCACCGGTCACGTGCAGCCAACCACCTATGCCTCGCACGATCCGATCGGGCATACCCTCCAATCCTTCGCCGTGGATGTTACTCAGAACCTGACACAGGAACAGATCCTGAACCGTTTGCGTGGAGCAACGGTGACGGTCGAATCTCCCGGCAAAGGTGCGATCACCGGCCAGATCGTGGGCGTCGAACAAAGGCAGGTGGCAGGTGAGGACGGCAAGCCTATCTTCGCCTCCTTTCTCAATCTGCTTACGGCCGGCGGCCTTACGTCGGTACGCCTCGATACCGAAAAGACCATTCACCTTATGGACGAGCGCCTGAATCGGGAGTTTCGGGAAGCGCTGGGCCTGCTGACGACGGGATCGGACGAACAGCGCCGCCAGGTAACGCTGCATTTCACGGGAGCAGGCAGGCGGCAGGTGCGCGTGGGTTACGTCACCGAAGCGCCTTTGTGGAAAATGAGCTATCGCCTGCTGCTGGGCGGAGCGGATAAAGCCAGACCGGCGGCGGGAACGGCATATCTTCAGGGTTGGGCGCTGGTGGAGAATACGACGGACGAGGACTGGAAGAGCATCCACCTGTCTCTTGTCTCAGGGCGGCCGGTCTCCTTCATTCAGGATTTGTATCAGCCCCTCTACATTCCGCGCCCGGTGGTCGGCCCGGATGTCGTCGCCTCTCCTTATCCTCAATTGCACGAAGGCGACATTGCCGGCAGACAGGCGGCGGATCGGCTGGCATTGGGAGGCGGCGGTTATTCCGGTAGCGGCGCTCAAGGACCTCCAGGCGCGGCCGGGGAAAAAGGGGATTCGGGCATAGCGGACGCTGCTTCCATGGCAAAATCCTCATCCTTGGCTAATACCAGAAGTATCTTATCCGATTTCAATAAATCCGTGATTTCTCAGGCCGTGGGGCAGCGTGCGGGAGAGTTGTTTCAATACAATATCGCCGAGCCTGTTACGCTCCCTCGCCAGCAAGCGGCCATGATTCCCGTGGTGACCCAAGACATCGGGGGCGAAAAACTCTCGATCTACAACGCCGACACCGACGCTCGGTATCCTTTGAATGCGGTGCGGATCAAGAACACGACCGATCTACACCTTAAGGCGGGTCCGATCACCCTCTTCGATGACGGCGTCTACGCCGGGGACGCGAAGATGGAGGACATTCCGCCCGGGGACAGCCGATTGATCTCTTACGCCGTCGATACCCTCGTGGAAGGCGAGCGGCAGGGCCCGTCTCAGGACACGGTTCAAACCACCTTCAGTCTCAAGCATGGAGTCCTGACAATCACTGTTCTGGAAAGACTGGCGACGACCTATACGTTGATGTCGAAGGCGGACAAACCGAGAACAGTGCTTGTGGAGCATCCGTTCCGTGCCGACTACAAGCTTATGTCGCCGGAAAAGGCGACCGAGCGTACGCCCGGCCTGTACCGTTTCGCTCTGACGGTCCTTCCCACAAAGTCCCAGACGCTCAAGGTAGTCACCGAACGCCCCGTGGCGCAGGGCATTGCCGTTGTGAGCGCCGACCTCAATGCCCTGGGGACGTACATAAATCAGAAGAGCCTCTCGCCGGGCATCCGCAAGGCGCTCCAGGAGATCGTACAAAGACGGCGGCGGGTGGAGGATCTGCAGGCCCAGGCAAATGGTCGAGATGGCGAGCTAAAAAGCATCGACAGCGATCAGGAACGGATCCGCAAAAATATGGGGGCGCTCGATAAATCTTCGGTCCTTTACAAGCGCTATGTCACGGAGCTCAACACGCAGGAAACGCGCTTACAGTCTCTTCGCCAGGAGGCGGACCGCCTGCGTGGCGCCGCAGCCGCCGCGCAGGCAGATCTCCAAACCTATATAGATAGCCTCTCGCTCACCGATTGATCTTATCCGCTTCCGTTTGCGGAAATTTGACACAAACGCGCGCTATTGGTTGTCCAAGAAGGTATCCTCATGTGCAACAGGTGAGGCGGTAGGTCGATCACGCCAACCTGAAGTCGCTGGTGGAACCCCTGCAGAGTCCTCTCCAGGGAACTACGGTGTAAGATAATCCCGAAAGGAAATATAACATGAATGAACCTTTGAGCCGCCGCGCACTGCTGGGCGGCGGTCTGGCGCTGGCCGGGGGAGTGTTGCTGGGCAAAAAGGCGCAAGCATCGTCTAAGCCCGGGCACGGAAAAGGCGTCAAGCGCGTCATCGTCTGGTCGGAAGGCACCGCTCCCAAAAACGTCTATCCCAATGACATCAACACCGCCATCGCCGAAGGCCTCAAGCCGCTGAAGGGCTGGGATGTCGTGGTCGCGTCATTGAACGATGCCGATCAGGGGCTTCCGGACGACCTTCTCAACTCCGCAAGCGCGTTGATCTGGTGGGGCCACCAGAAGCACGGGGACGTGAAGGACGAGCTTGTTGCGCGGATCGTCAAGCGCGTTAAAGAAGAGGGTATGGGCTTCATCGCCACGCACTCCGCCCACTATTCGAAGCCGCTCAAGGCGATTCTCGGCACAAACTGCGGATGGAAATACTACATCGATGATGGGGCTCGCGTCGATCTGATCGTGAAAGCGCCGAATCATCCGATTGCAAAGGGCGTCAAGGACTTCACGGTCCCGCACACCGAGCGCTATGGGGATCCGTTCGAGGTTCCGACGCCTGAAACGCTTATCTTCGACGGTAAGTACACGATGGCGAACGGCTCGACCGAAAACGCGCAGCAGGGCATGACCTGGACGGTGGAAAAAGGCCGTGTCTTTTATTTCCAGCCCGGTCACGAGGGATACCCGATCTATTATCAGGAAGAGATCCGCCAGGTATTCCGCAACGCCGTGCCGTGGGTTGCCCGCAAGAAATAGCGATCAGGCGGGACTCTTCCATGAAGAGTCCCGCCTTTCCTACCCTCTCAGATATCCTCCGTATGCTGGTCGAGCCCGTAATTCACCGCCTGCTCCAACGACATCGCACGCCCTTCCGCCCAGGCAACGCCAAACGCCTCTTCGTCCAGGCCGCACCGAGCGCCCGCCAGCTTGAAATCATAGGAGGGCTGCGCACGCGCTTCGAGAGGATAATGAAACGCTTCCCGTAACGCTTCCACCGCGCCCAGGAGACGCGCCGCGCGAACGCATTGTCCTCGTACCCCCGCCACTCCCGCCAACCCCTGTAGACCAAGGATAATGCCGGCTGGCTGTCCCAGGTCACGCACCAGAAGCAGACAGGTGGTGAAATGCTCTTCCGCCTGCTTGTCTTCTCCGCGCAGCAGTTCCAGCTCGGCGAGATGCCCTTCCAGGTATCCGATCACCCATCGGTCTCCCGCCGCTTTTGCGGGCCGCAGTCCTTCCGTAAAAAGGCGATACGCGCCCTCGAAATCCCCAAACGCCATCTGCAGATTACCGGAAATAAAGAGCGCCCAGGAGAGCAGCCACTGCTCGCCCAAAGCACGGGCAAGGGCCAGACAGTCCGCTCCCACCGCCCCCGCGCGTTCGAGGTCGAAGCTGCATACGGCCTCCACCGCCGACATCTGCAGGGCAAACGAGAGAAGCCAGGGATCGTCCAGCCCCCGGGCGAGACGGAGCGCTTCCGTAGCCGGCCCCTGTAGCGCTCCGTAATCCCCAAGTCCATACGTGCACAGGCTCACCCCATTCAGAGCCTGCACCCGCGCCGCGGTAAATTCCGATACCGCCGCCTTGGATAGGACGGCGAGGGGACGCTGACGGCCTTCGGTCCAATAGCCCCGCAAAAACCAGAACCACCAGAGCGCCCCGGCGATTCGCAGGGCCGCTTCCGGATAAAACTCCAACGCCCAGTCCTGCGCGGCACGCAAGTTATCGTTTTCGACATCCAGCACGTCCAGCCACTCTAACTGCTCTTCGGCGCGCAGATGCGGTTCGGCCTGTTCCGCAAAGGCAAGGAAGTGTTCGCAGTGTCGCCTGAAAAGGCCCTCACCGCGACTCTCGTGTTCGGTTCGCAGCTTCTCCAGGCTATACTGGCGGACTGTTTCGAGAAGTCGATAGCGCGTTTTACAGTCCTTTACTTCCGTCACGACCAGGCTCTTATTCACCAGCGCCATCAGCACATCCAGGACATCATAGGCGTCCAGCGCATCCCCGGAGCACACTTGTTCGGCGGCCAGGACGGTCCATCCGCCCACAAAGACGGACAGGCACCGCAGCAGCAGCTTTTCTCGATCGTCCAGCAAGTCATAGGACCAGTCGATCAAGGCGCGGAGGGTTTTCTGCCTGGGAAGCGCCGTCCGACTGCCTCCGGTAAGGAGTCGGAAGCGATCTTCCAACCGTTCGTTGATCTCCTGGACGGAAAGGGAGCGGACGCGCGCGGCAGCCAGTTCGATGGCCAGTGGAATGCCGTCCAGGCGATGACAGATATGCGCGATGGCGGGAGCGTTTTCATTGGTGACTGTAAAGGCCGAAAGCACGGCGACGGCGCGATCGACAAACAGGCGCACGGCTTCGTACTGGTCGAGACTCGCCAGCAAAGGTTGAAACGCGGGGTCCGGAAACGATAGTGAAGGAACGCGGTACGTGGTCTCCCCCTGGATGTCGAGAGGTTCCCGACTGCTGGCGAGTATTTTCAGGCGGGGACAGTGGCGCAGGAGCGTCTCCGCCAGGTGTGCGCACGCCGAGAGAAGATGCTCGCAATTGTCCAGGATAAGCAGCATCTGTTTCTTCTTGAGATGCTCGGTGACCGATTCAAGGATGGTCTTTCCCGCCTCCTCGTGGACCTCCAGAACCTGGGCGACGATCTGCGGAACCAGCGCCGCATCTGTAATCGGAGCGAGTTCCACCAGCCATGCGCCATCGGTCTCCTTGCGCAGCAGATCGGCGGCAAGGTGCAGCGACAGCCGGGACTTGCCGGCGCCCCCCGCGCCGGTCAGCGTCAGCAAGCGAGTTTTCGAAAACAGGGATTTTGTCTCGGCCAACTCCGCATCGCGCCCGATGAAAGAAGTGACCTGCTCCGGCAGGTTGTGGGAAAGATTGGGATTGTCGAGCGACTGGAGTCGGGGGAAATCCGAGGGCAAATCCGGATGGTCCAATTGATACACATGTTCAGGGCGGGAAAGGTCCCGAAGCCGTTGGGCATTGAGATCGCGCAGGGTGGCTCCAGGAGGAAGGAAGTCGCGCACGAGCGCACTCGTTCCCTCCGAAATGAGCACCTGTCCCCCGTGCCCTATTTTGAGCAGCCGCGCCAGCCGATTGAGCGGCTGCCCGAAGTAGTCGTTGTTTCTAAGCTCCGCCGCGCCGGTATAAAGGGCCATCCGAACGCTCAGCTTCAGTCCCTCTTCCCATTCTTGAAGCAGCAATGCGCGTTGCGCGCCCACCGCCGCCATCACCGCGTCCGGAGCGGTCGCGAAGGCGGCGCAGATGGCGTCCCCCATCGTTTTGAACACGTACCCATCGTGGCTTTCAATGGCTTCCTGCAGCAGCGTATCATGCCGGGCAAGCGCCGTCTGCATGGCGTCGGGCTTCTCTTCCCAAAGACCGGTGCTGCCTTCGATATCGGTAAAAAGAAAAGTAAGGGTTCCGGTCGGCAAATTCATGAAAATAGTCCCGCAATACGCGCAAAAAAGAATGCGCTCGTATTTTCACCATTTTCATATACGATTCCTGCCACTGTTGGTTCAACGGATCCGGCATCCGATGGGCGCCGCTTTAACGGAATGGCATCGGCAGGAAATGCGCCGATCGGCAGGGAATTGCGCTATGGCTCCATGGCAACTATGGCATCCCCGGGAGATAGCAGTATCTGGAATCCAGGTGACTTCCCGTGGCGCGCCCATTGCGTTGAAAGGAACACACGATTGAAGTTTAAGATAGGGGCGCTGATGAGCGCTCCCGCCTTGCTCTTACTCATGCCCACCGTCGTACGCGCGGAGGAAACGGTCTGGCTCTCCTCCCTGGACCTTGTCCAGGCGACTCAGGGTTTCGGCAAGCCCCAGCAGGATAAATCCATCGATGGGCATGTGCTGACGTTAAGCGGGCAAACTTATGCCCACGGCTTTGGCACCCATTCCCCGGGTCTCCTTGTGCTGGACCTTAAGGGCGGCTCAAAGCGCTTTACGGCAACCGTGGGAATCGACGATGAGGTTCCGGCAGGCAAGGGCAGCGCCGAGTTCGAGGTGCTGGATGCGGCGCACAAGATCCTGTGGCGCAGCGGACTGCTCCACAGAGGAGACGCACCGAAGCAAGTCGACCTGGATCTTACCGGTCTGCAACAGATCGCCTTGCGCGTGACTACGGGCGGCGACGGGTTTGAATTCGATCATGCCGACTGGGCAGACGCGAAATTCGAAGTAACCGGCGCGCACCCGCAAACGATCAAAGCGGCGGGCAGCGATCCGGTTATTTCGCTTACCCCGGAGATGGCCACTCCAAAGATCCGCATGCCTTCCGTCGTAAGCGTCAGGACCGGAACACCGCTGATCTGGACCGTGCCGGTCACGGGCCAGCGCCCTTTCACCTTTGCGGTTCAAGGCCTGCCTCGCCCGCTTAAGATCCACTCCGGCACGGGAACGATTACCGGGACCGTTGCCATTCCAGGCGACTATTCACTGCATGTGCGCGTAAAAAACGGCGCGGGACATGACGAGAGCACAATCCATGTCCTCGTTGGAGATAATCTCGTCGCGACTCCCTCGCTAGGCTGGAACAGTTACGACTGCTTCGGCGACGACGTGACGGAAGCGGAAGTGCTGGCGAATGCGCGTTATGTGGCGGACAATATGCAGCCGGTAGGTTGGGACACTATTGTAGTGGACTACCGATGGTACGACCCGGGCGCATCCATCGCGCCGAATAACACGGGAGCCCGCGCGGGGGCGCAACTCACGATGGATGCAAACGGTCGTCTGCTTCCCTCGCCGAACCGTTTCCCATCCTCTGCAAACAGGCAGGGCTTCAAAGGGTTGGCGGATCAGGTCCATGCGATGGGTCTGAAGTTCGGAATTCATATCATGCGCGGCATTCCGCGCAACGCGGTAAAGGCCGACGTTCCTATCGAAGGTTCGAGTTTCAAGACATCGGAGGCGGGCAACACGGCGGACACCTGTGGATGGTGTCCCGATATGTACGGCGTGCGAGGAAACACTCCGGCAGGCAAGGCATATTACGACTCGCTCTTTCGGCTCTACGCGTCCTGGGGTATCGATTATGTGAAGATGGACGACACATCGTCGCCCTATCACACCGATGAGATCGAGGCGGTGCATAGCGCCATCGCGAAGTGCGGGCGCTCCATCGTTTACAGCCTCTCGCCCGGAGAAACTCCCGTCGAACAGGCCAGGCATGTGGAAACGCACGCAAACCTCTGGCGCGTGTCCGGAGACTTCTGGGACGACTGGACCGCTCTGGATCATGAGTTTATGCTGGGCAGGCGCTGGCACGACTTTGCCGCCCCGGGCCATTGGCCGGACGCGGATATGCTTCCCCTTGGACATCTTTCGATCGCGAATCGCAGCGTCGGTATGGACCGTCGCACGAATTTCACTAAAAGCGAGCAGGTCACCCTGATCTCGCTCTGGTCCATCCTTCCCTCTCCTCTTATGGTGGGAGCGAACCTGCCGGACAACGATCCCTGGACGAAGGCCCTGCTGACCAATCCGGAGGTGCTGGCTATCAATCAGGATGCCCTGGCCGCGCCCGGAACGCCTGTTTCTCAGGGCGAGGAAGTAGAAGTATGGTCCAAGAAGCTCGCCGACGGATCCCTTGCGGTCGGTCTGTTCAACCGCAATGTATTTGACCAGACCGTTACGGCGGATTGGTCCACGCTCGGCTTGACGGGCCGTTACCGCGTCCGCGATCTCTGGCAGCGTAAAGACATGGGGAACTTTAACGGCAAGTATGAAGCCAGCGTTCCCGGACACGGGACCGTCTTGCTGCGCCTGACCAGAGTGCGCTAAAACAGGCAATATTCAGAAAGGGTGTGTATGCATTTCCTTTTTTCTACAACGACGGCGCCGCCATACTGTCGCATCAGATACAAGTTCACTCTCCATAAGGAAGCAATCAATCTCCTTCCGTTCACGGGAGTAAATATCTCCGGAGGCGAATTCGACAACCCGAAACCGGGCGCGAAGTCGCATTTCGGAACCAATTATATCTACCCGGCGCCTGAACAGTTCGACTATTTCGCTGGGAAAGGCATGAATATCGTCCGTCTTCCTTTCCATTGGGAAAACCTGCAGCACGAACAGAATCAGCCGCTCGACTCAGAAGACCTGGAACGGCTCAAAGGCGTGATTGCGGCGGCGACCGGCAAAGGGATCGTCGTGATTCTCGATCCCCATAACTTTGCCCGCTATTATGGCAAGGTGGTCGGCGGCCCGGACCTGCCGAAGGAAGCGTTCGCGGATTTCTGGGGGAAACTGGCTGCGTCGTTCAAAGACAATAAGCGCGTCTGGTTTGGGCTGATGAACGAGCCACACGATATGCCCATAGAACAGTGGTTCGGCGCGGCTAACGCCGCGATCGCCGCGATCCGC
>JBBRKX010000105.1:0-9350 GCA_038231675.1 Chthonomonadales bacterium
AGCGGGGGAGGAACGTCGAAGGGCGCGCCATACATTTCTTCCTGGGAAAGCACAAAATCCGAGACGCCTTCCGCGATGGGATGTCGAGGAGCGCAAACCGTGATCTCTTCGGTATCCGGGGGCTGTGTTTCGCGCCATCCGCCCTTGAGGTGGCCCGCGCCCTGAACCACGGCTTGAAAGGTCTTGGAGTAATGGGCGGAGTGCAGGGCGATAAATCCCATTCCGCGCTCATGCACATGCCGATGCACGCGCATCATTGTCTCATCGCTTACCTCACCATGCCGCGCATGTCCCCACCAGAGAAGCACATCGGATGCCGCAAGGTCCGCTTCCGTTATGCCCTGTTCGGGACCGTCGAGATTCGAGGTGCGTGCGACAATCGAACCTGCGCCGAGCAGGTTCAGGCCTTGCGCGATAGCGCCATTCATGCCCTCGGGATAGATCTCTTTCGGTGCGTGGCTGGGATTCTCGTCCCACACTAGTGCCTTGATGATTCCAGCTTCCGCCATTGGTGGTAAATCTCCTTGCCATTTCTCTATATCCAGATGCTTGCCTATTCGATGAACAGGCATCATTTCCCTTGTGCCCCTAGCGTCTTTCGGGTTTCACTCCAACGTTAACGTTCAGGTCGACAAGCCTTGACGTTGGAGCCATCCTTATCACCGAAATGCATTAGAATTCGGCGCCGTCATGGATTGCGTGGGCATTGTCCGCCGCAATAAATTGCGCCATGCCCGCTGTCATAGGGATCCAAGGCGCCGCCTATTCACCGCATCGCCGCTGTATCCCTACACAACCTCTGGTAAAGGGTGCGCCAGGCAGGACATTCTGGGCCGATGGCCGAAGGGTTGGATCCGTGTCGCAGAGGAGCCTACTTCCCTGAAGGAGGAGTTTCGTGCGTCATAGCGGAGGCGGGTGGCATGCCATTGCTGCTTGTACCACCGGGAGGCGCGGTGTCGGTCGGAGCGACCGGCATGCCGCCATTCGGATTTGGAGCCAGGGTTGTGTCCGGCTGGGCTCCGCTTTTCAAGCGCTCCATCGCTTCGTCCTGCTTGGCTTGCTGTTCCGCTGTCAGCGGTTCGGAGCCAGGGGTGCTGGGCCTGAAATAGGTTGCATAGGCTAGGCCTCCTACGATAAGCGCAAGGAGGACTATCGCGCCAATAATAGCGCCTGTGCCGACTTTGGATTTCATTCTACTCTCCTGATTTCTTTCCATTGGTTTGTAATCGAGATGAAGCAATCTCTACGTGACGAACATGCAAAACGATGTGCAGAGTAGATCGCGCCGCTGGCGTATTCTATGCGTTACACGATTTTCCCTCTTGGTTCTACAGCATCGACGGTCAGGTCTTTCCCCACTCCAAAATGCACGCCCGGCGCGTTGGTCGAAAGGTAGCTGCCGCTTGCGCGGTCTTCCGCCACCTGCGCCTTGCCGGCCGCCGTGATACTAACCTGCGTGCTTACTGCGGACACAGAATGCGCGTGGGTGATGCACTGCAGCGTAAGCCAGTGGTTTTCCTCGCGCGATTCGTCGTGTAACAGGAGAGGCGCGCAGGTTTGTATCACGATCAAAAGGTCCGTCCATCGCTCGAGATATTCGCCTCTTGCTTTCTCAAGACGCCCTTCATTCTCCAGTTCGGATGCAAGTTCTATCCGAGGCAAAAATTCGGATGGCCTTTCGCGAGCGCGCTTCTGCAGGGTATTCAAATCATTGGAAACAGGCAACTGCGCTGCAGTAAATTGAAACCGCAGCCAGAGTGCTGCGAGGAGCAGCAGCGACCCAAAGAGCGCTTCGAGAATGCGTCTACGAAAAGAAACCGAGGAGGCCGGAGAAGCCGCATGTGCTTCTCCGGCAGATCGACGTAAGGCAGTGGGGAGGTGAGGTCTCAATGGTCGTTGTAACGGCATAGCATAGCAAAACGCATCCGGTGCTACCATGAAATAGGAGGAATAAGCCGGGATCGGTGGGATGCCTTTCCCGGCTGGGTCCTATGCGCGAGATCACATAGGGGCGTAGAATTAGCCACCCCGGTTGGGGTCAAGATACGGCGTGTTGCCGAAATACCAGGACTCCGGTCGCATCGCCTTGACGTGGCCGTCTGTAAATCCACAGTTGACAAGATCCGTATGACGCGGGCTGGGAGTTCCCCAGTTAGGATCGCCTGAGTTTTGGGCGCAGGCAGGACATCCGTTGGTTACCGGATCCTGCAGGATCCAGGGTCCGCCTTTTTGATGTGCGAAATCAATCCAGGGACTGCCCCCCAGAGCCGTATATCCTGTGTCGGCAATGTAAATCGTGGTGGCGGGCGCATTGAGTTGGGCCAGGTTAATGGAATTTCCGTTCTCGTGGCCCACACCATAGTTTGCTCCGTAGCTCGTATGGAATGCCGCTGCAATACCGGCAGGAGGAATAGCCCATGGCCAGAGAGTGCTGGAGTCATCCGGGCACCGGAAGATCTGAATGCTTTTTGCGTAAGGCTGCAATGTTTCGCACCAGGCTATCCCGGCATCTTGATGCCCTGGAGGGAATTTCTCGTCATAGTCCTGGGTATATTGGGTCTGGGCGAGAAGGATCTGCTTCTCATTGCTAAGACAGGATGCGGCACGTGCCTTCTCACGCGCCTTCGCGAAGACCGGGAAGAGAATGGCTGCAAGTATTGCGATGATTGCAATCACAACAAGCAGTTCGATGAGGGTAAACCCGTTGCGCTTCATAGTGCTTTCCTTCAAAATAACGAGTACAAGTGCTTTGACGGGCTTGCCAGGGCAGCCATGTCACTATGACTCTATCACGAGCCAGGACTTATGTCAAGGGATAGCCCCGCATTTAGCCCATGCCATCCTGCTTATTTGCAAATATCGAAGTGTCTCCGTGCTCTTGGAGCCTATCGCGCAGGCGTGGACAATCTTTTGACGTTTCGATGCGGGCGAAAGATACACGAGTGTTAGACTTTGCTTCGCATGCACGGGTGAAGCTTCAGGCGTGTCTATGGAGAGAGACATACGCAGGTCCCTTGAGAGGCGCTAGGCCATACCGCTGAGGCGTTGCAGGATGGCGTCGGTGTCGTAGACGCAGCCGCCCCATACGCCTCCGCTCGCGTTTTGAAGCGCGGCCCATAGGCGGGTGTCGTCCGGCAGCGCGGGATCGGGCGCGAGGTCGGGTCGGGGAGCACGAGCCGCAAGGATACAGGCGCCTTCCTCCGCGCTGAAATGCCCTTCCGGCGTTCCAACCAGGTCGATCGAACCTTCCAGTCGGTTGCGATCGACGATGATTTCCACGATGTCTCCGTCCAGCATCCTGCCGATCGGCCCTCCCGCCAGCGCTTCCGGCCCGATATGTCCGATGCAGGCTCCGGTGGAGACCCCGGAAAACCGTGCATCCGTCAACACCGCCACCTGTTTCCCCCACGGCAGATACTTCAGGGCGCTGGTGATCTGGTAGATCTCTTCCATGCCGGAGCCAAGTGGCCCACGGCAGATCAGCACCAGCACATCGCCGGGCGCGATTGTGCGTATTTCCGCCCCACCTTCCATACTGGCCGAAGGCAACCCATTTGGCGCGTGCGACGCTTTGATCGCGGCGATGGCGTCCCGTTCTGAAGTAAACACGCGTGCGGGGCCTGTATGCCGATAGATCCCATCCGCATCCACCACGGATGCATCGATCGCGGTGCTCTTGATGACCGCGCCCTCCGGCGCCAGGTTGCCGCGCGGAAATGTTACCGTGCTGGTCATTCCACGCTCGCGGGCGCGCTGCGGGGTGAGGATGACATCGTTGGGATCGACGCCGTCCTGTTCTAAAAGTCGCTCCCTAAGCCGCACCCGCCGTTCCGACCGCTCCCACACATCCAGTACGTCGCCCAGTCTCTGACCCGTCACGGTCAACACCTCGAGCTGGAGCAGGCCGAGCGCCCGCAGATGCAGCATCACTTCCGGAACGCCGCCAGAAAGGAAAACGCGGATCGTGGGGTGATCGGTGGGACCGTTCGGCAGAACGTCGACGAGGCGTGGCGTGCGCACATTGATCTGATGCCAGTCTTCGACCGTTGGGCGCGGCAGGCCGGCCGCATGTGCGATGGCCGGCACATGCAGGAGGAGATTTGTCGAACCGCCAAAGGCGGCGTGGACCACCATCGCGTTGTGGATCGCGGCGGGAGTGAGAATATCGCGCATTACGGTTCCGGCCGCCTCGAGCGCCATGAGCGCGGCTGCGGAACGCCGGGCCATGTCGAGCCAGATCGGCTGTCCCGAAGGAGCAAGCGCGGAGTGCGGCAAGGCGAGCCCCAGAGCCTCTCCCACCACCTGCGCCGTGGCTGCCGTTCCCAGAAACTGGCATCCGCCTCCGGGTGTGGCGCAGGCCCTGCATCCCAATTCGGCCGCTTCCTTAAGCGTGATCTTGCCATGGGCAAACCGTGCGCCCACCGATTGGATTTTGCCGGCATCCTCGCCGCCCTCGGCGGGAAGGGTCACGCCGCCAGGCACGAGTACACAGGGCAGAGCCGGCGAGCCGGCGAGCGCCATCATCATCGCGGGCAGGCCTTTGTCGCAGGTGGCCACACCAAGAACGCCCCGGCGCGTCGGAAGACTGCGGATCAGCCTCCGAAAGACGATGGCCGCGTCGTTGCGGTAGGCGAGGCTGTCCATCATGCCGGTGGTGCCCTGAGACCGGCCGTCGCAGGGGTCTGAGCAATAGCCCGCAAAGGGGATGCCGCCCTGCGCGGTGAACTCCTCTGCGGCCGCCTGCATCAGCAGTCCGACCTCCCAGTGGCCCGTATGGTATCCCAGGGCGATCGGGGCGCCATCGGGGCGCCGGATGCCTCCTTGCGTGCTCAGGATCAGGAATTCTCGGCGGCCGAGCTTACGCGCGTCCCAGCCCATCCCTGTGTTCTGCGATAGGCCGAAAATGTCCCCGCTCGGGCGCTCCAGCAGCATCTCGGCAGTGAGCGGGAGCGTGCCGATGGGGCCATGCGCGCGGGTCTGGACCGCATAGAGGTCTGCTTCGCCGATGGAGGCGGGAGTGCCGGTTTCCAAAATTAAATAACTTCCAATCCGTCGCGATCGGGCAGGGTGGGAAAGGCTCCATGCGGCTCGGCCTGATACCAGAAAACCGTGGACGCGATATCGTCCTGGAGCGGGAGGTAACGGCCGCCGGACCGCCATCCCAGCGCCTGGATCGTAACCCGCAGATCCGTTTCAAATCGAATCGGGTCCGGAACATGCCAGCGATACATGCCGAACCGCTGCTGTGCCTTGTACAGGCCGCCCTCGCCCGCCGTGATAACCTGCGGCAGGCCGAGATAGGCCGTGGAAAAAACGCCATACTGTCCGGACGGATGCTCGAAGTTCCAGGCGCCGCCGAAGTAATCCTCGGTGCCGGTGCCGCAAATGGTCGGATACTCGCCGTCGCCGTCGAGATAAAACTTGATTTCGCCTTCGCCCCACCAACCCCGGTTATTCACCTGCCAGGCGAGGTAGGTTCCCACATAGTGGCCATGGCCTTTGACGCCGTCCAGGAGAGTGACGACATCTTTATACTGTAATGGGTTTACCCGGCGATACTGGGCATGGAAATAAGCGGCGTCTTTCGGCACATCCGTCAGGGCATACGTGATCTGATAGTAGTAGCCGCCACACTCTTCGTCGGCAAGATTCTCGATGGTGATCCTCGCCGATTTACGAAACGGCATCTCCCAGTAAGAGTTGAAGCCGCCCGCGGGATTGACGGCGATCGGAAGCGAAGTCACGTTGCAGCGCTGGCACCAGCCATTGCAGAAGAGATCTCCGATCGGCGCTTCCACGGAGGGCGTTTCTTCGCCGTCCCAGTAGATGCGAACGATCAGGCGTCTCCACCAGTCCGGAGCGACCGTGTTCCAGATGTGCTGTATTGCGCCCGCTCCCTCGATTTCGGCAAGCGTAACGGTCTCGCGCCCGGGAAGACTGATGCAGGGAGAGACTTTCCATCCCTGCCCGAGGTCGCGCGCGGCGTTCGCGCCGCGCCCTTCCGTCGCCATGCCTCCCTTGCCCTTTTCGCCCGTATAATTCTCCGCGCTGATGGAACGCGTCTTTGCGTTCGAAAGCCGAGATATATTGTGGAGTCCGACGCCTAAACCATTGAAATCGCTCACGTTTTTCCCCTTTGAAATTTCAAGATCGGTTCGCATCGCGCCTTTGCACTTCGCGGGCTGGACTTGAACTTAATTGTTTCCAGAGTTCGGGAAGCGCCCTGTAAATTCCTTCGCACCCCATCGCATCACATTCGATCCGGAGTGTCCGCGAAACAGCACCACTATTTTTCAGCACCTGGCGGCTCTGCATACAGCCCTACCTCGGAAAGAGCCGGACAAACAGGCGCCTTCGTGATCCGCAGGCGCACCTTATTCGTAGTGATGTAGGCTCCCCGCACCAGGCAGCGGTTGCCGACGCTGGTTCCATGCGCGAACTCCGCCCACTGCCCGTCCTTCCATTCATCCAGCGCAAATGCCTCCACGCGCTGGCCAAGCGGCAGATACTCCCGCAGGCTGATCACATTGAAAGTGGTCGGCTTACCCAGATCCACCACCAGTTCGGGGGTATGCACGTTGTCGTCCGTGCTCCAATAGGTGTTGCGATTGCCGTCCAGGACGTTTCCCGGCGCAAACCGCCTGTCCTTGCCGCGTACGTTGCCGGCGGTAAGCTTTGCATGTCGGGCGAGGTTGACGGCGAATGTTTCGGTCAGGATCTTTGCAAATATCCGTAGGGATCGGACATCGCCGTCGGCGATCCTACCACGCCGATCCGGAGGAAGGTTGAGGTTCAGGCAGGCGCCCCGACCGACCGATTTATAGTAGATGTCCAGCAACTCGGCCGGGGTCTTCACCCGACTGTCTTCGCTCGCATGGTAGAACCAGCCGGGCCGGATGGAAACGTCGCATTCGGCGGGCAGCCAGGCGGTGCCAGGGCGCTCTCCGCTATTCAATCCCTGAGAGCTCCCGCCGGGATAACGCCCCGGCTGATTCATATCCAGGGTAGCCCAGCAAGGGTCACCGGCGATGCCGGATTCGTTGCCTACCCAGCGGAAGTCCGGTCCCGCATCGCTGAACATGACGGCGTGCGGCATCAAATCGCGTACGATGGACCACGTATTCTGCCAGTCGTAGTAGGTGGTGTTGTCGATGTGGCGCATTTCGCGTGCGCCCCCGTAGTAGCCGTCTCCACCGTTTGCCCCGTCGAACCAGACCGCGAAAATGTCGCCATAGTGGGTAAGCAGTTCGCGCAACTGGTTCCGATAGTAGGCGATGTACTGAGGCGAGGCATAAACCGGCTGATTGCGATCCCAGGGGGAAAGATAGACGCCGAATTTCAAACCGTGGCGTCGACATGCCTCCGAAATCTCCTTCACTACGTCCCCTTTGCCCTGTCTCCATGGGCTGTTCTTGACGCTGTGTTCGGTATAGGCGGAGGGCCAGAGGCAGAAGCCATCGTGATGTTTGCAGGTGAGAATGAGTCCCTTCATTCCCGACTCTTTCGCCGTGAGAACGATCTGATCGGCGTCGAAATCCGTCGGGTTGAATACCTGTTCGCTCTCGTCCCCGTAACCCCACTCCTTATCGGTGAAGGTATTGACCGTGAAGTGAAGAAAACCGTAGAACTCCATCTCGTGCCAGCGAAGCTGACGTTCGGTGGGAACAGGGCCATAGGCCGAGGGCGGATCCACTGCTTTTCGGGAGGCATTCGGATCCGCCTGGGCGGCGCACGTAAGACTGAGAACGGCGAAAAGAGAAACAAACAGGGAAAAGTGGAGCATATGTTTTTCCAACCAATGGGGCAGCCGTGGATACTCCCTGGCTGCCCTGTAAACTAGACGTCCGTGAAATATAAACAATGATTTTGCATGCGGTTGCCTACGTGTTTTAGAAGTGGAGCCCTACCTCGGCGAGGAGGGAGCTTGCTTTGTAGTTGCTGCTTGCAAGTGTCCTGTCCGCGTACATATGCGATTGGAACTGCCAGCCAAGCGAGAATTTGAGCGATTGTGTCAAAAGATAGTCGAGGCCGAACTTCAGATCGTTTTCCGCGCTGGCCTGGTATCCGCTCGAAGCGGAGCCAATCCCTTCCACAAAGAGCGCATAGCGTATGGCGATCGGGTAGTCCAGTCGTAGCGAGAACGAATTCAGAGCCGTGCTGGTGTCCACCAGGCCGGACGCACCGATTGTTGCCGTGGTTCCCGTCGCAGAATAGTTGAAACCACTGTTGGAGCGCAGCATTTGCCATGTCATCTGGACATTGAGCTTTCCGCCGAAAGGATGGCCCTGCGCGGCAAACAGGATCGTGTTGCTGGTGCTCCCGCCCTGGCCGTTGACATACTGTACGCGCTGGATAGCGTAACTCGTGTTGAACTGTAGACGTTTGGAGACCTGCCAGCCGAAATTCAGACCAATATCCTTGCGGTCGCTATTGTATTGGTAGTCGCCAAGACTGCTGGAGGTGTCGAAATTGAGGCCCACCTGCATTCCCTGCCGGGGTTGGAAGTCCAGGTTAATGCGGTGTGTCGCACTGCGCCCGGCATAACTGGAGGCGCCATAATTGGTCTGGATAATATTTCCGGGGTTTCCAAGCCCATCATTTGCGCCGCCCCCCACGAAAATCCCGGTGGAAGGTGTGATGGTCGTTCCCGTCGCGGTAGTTGTGGAGGGCGTGATCGATGCGCTCCCCGTGTCCGATAGATCATAGGAATAATTCACGCGCAGGTTCCGAATCAGGCTGAAGTTCGCGCCGAGCTGTGCGTCTCGTGCCGTCGTCTTAGTAAAGTTTCCCACCCCATTGTTCGTGATGTTGTTGTTCGATAGTGAGCCCGTCAGGCTAAGCCAGGCGGCGGTGTTCCAGCGCAACGAAGCATGCTCCCCGATCGCCGACGAGTTCGAGCTGTACAGCAGTCCCGGGTTGGCCGCGTTATTGACGCCGGCATCGACAAGACTATTGGTGCGCGTGAGGCCAAAATCGAGGGCAACAGCTTTCTTCGGACTATTCGCCAATTAAGAACCTGAAGCTAAATATGGACTGGCTGAAGGCCAAGCGGCCCTCCTATTTAAATAGTGGGACCAATCAATACGCGATCACCTCCGCCGGGAATGACGACTACAACCAGTATACGGTGGGCGCCGCTTACACCTTTGCGCCGGGCGCTTCCTTCAGCGTTAATCGCAGCAACCTATCGACGAAGTACATCGTCGGCGGTTCCAGCAGCAACACCAGCGATACCGGCTCCTTCAACTACTCGAAGAAAGCTGTTGCCCTCGATTTTGGCCTCACGCGCACCAATAGTCTTGTCGATGCCGGCGTCAATAACGCGGCCAACCCGGGACTGCTGTACAGCT
>JBBRKX010000106.1:0-9345 GCA_038231675.1 Chthonomonadales bacterium
CGTTTCGCGCGCCCTCGGAGCCCTGCTCGATCAGGCCGGCTCCGATATCCTGGACATGAGCAACATGGCCTAC
This sequence comes from Chthonomonadales bacterium, assembly GCA_038231675.1. Taxonomy (GTDB): domain Bacteria; phylum Armatimonadota; class Chthonomonadetes; order Chthonomonadales; family Chthonomonadaceae; genus JBBRKX01. The sequence goes on from JBBRKX010000106.1 coordinate 74, forward strand.
TCTTTCCTGAGCAGTGCGCTCTACATCGCCCTGATCGCCACCTGCCGGGACGCCATCGAAGCCGCGTTTCGCCTGCGCGCTTCCCACAGTGAGGCCGCTCTCTGCCGCCTGCTTGGAAAACTTGCGCGGGCAGCCGAAAATGGCCGTCTCAGCCGCCGAGACCACGGCATGCTCGTACGCTGTAGCGGGCGGGCGATGGCCACCTTCCATCCCGATTGTATCCCCGAATTCTGGCGGCATGTCACGCATCCATCGCTCCCGACGCGGCAGGCAGTGGCTCCGGCGATCTCGGAACTTCAGGACCAGCGCGCCGTCCCGCACCTTATCGATGCGCTGCGGGATCAGCCTGCGGCAATCGCTGCGGTGATCATCACGACATTAGGGCGCATCGGGGATGCCCGGGCACTCCCCGCGCTGGTTTCCAACACGCAGAGTCCGGACAATCAGGTGCGGAAGCCGGCGCGGGCCGCCGTGGCCGCCATCGAGCGTGCGCTCTCTTCCAGCGCCAGGCGTACGCTGCTACGCGCCGCGAAGGGAACGAAGGAGGCCCCTGAAGACCTGCTCAGGCCCGCAGCAAACGAGCCCTTGCAGGAGCCTCCGAACGAGTTGCTTCGATCGACATCATAACGAACGGTGCGTTATCGGAATTGGGGAATGGAGAAAGTAACACCGTGGAGTCGTCGAACGATAATTCAAGTGCGTGGGATGTGCCGATGCAAACGGCGTGGAGTTCCGGAAGCGACGCATTTCAGGCTCTCTTCGCGCTGGAGGGAGAGGACATCATCCCTGGGGACGTCCGCTTGAAGGTCGCGATAGAGCTCCGTCATCGGCTCCTTGAGGCATGTCCCGATATGCCGCCATCCGTCCTTTCCCGGCAGGATGCTTTCGCCGAAGCGCTCCGCCATCTGCTCAGCACACTCCTGGAGTTGCCGCCACCCATGAGCGTCGAATTGGCGATTGCGGCGGCTTTGAGAGCGGTGAGCAGGTTAAGGCTTGGGACTGTGGCGGATTCCGTGTGCGGAATCCTCTATGCTCTGCATCGTGGGCATTGGGCGCCGTACCTCTCGACACCAAGGATCTGGACGCTCCGTATGGCGCTCGCCGGCGCCCTGTGCGCACTTCCCCCCGAGAGTTTGCAAACCTTTTGGCGAGATTTCGAGAGCCCCGACCCCATGCTCCAAAACGCGATGCGGTTGGGTCTCGAATTCCTGCGGGCCGGTCACGCGGTTCCGCACCTTCTGGCGGGCCTGGAGTCGAGCCGGGAACATACCACGCGGGCCCGAATTGTCGACTGCCTCGAACAGATCGCGGAGCCTTCGGCCATCCCAACACTGGTGCGGCTCCGTCAGGCGACAGCGAAATCGGACTGGACTCTCTCCAGACACATTGCACGCTGTATCCGGGTCATCGAACAGCAGAACAAGGAAGAGCATGAGCGCCTCCTGCTGCGGCCCTCCGAAGCGGCGGCTGGACTGCTGCGCCCGGCCACGCGCGACTCGGGCCCACGAGGACGGAAGGAAGAGCTGGACCTGCTTCGGCCGGCAAGCTCCGAAGATTTTCTACGCGGCCCGGAGTAGCGGCGCTTCCATTGCGACGGCGCGCCCGCTCTGAGAAAGAGCGATCAAACTCTCCGCATGGACGCCATCGCGTGGGAACACCGCGACGCCGATTTCCGTGCTGAGCGGGCATTTGCCCGCGTTCCATGCCGCCCCGGCCAACAACTCCGTGAGCACTTCCTCCAGCCGTTGAAACACCACATCGATGTTCTTTCCGGTATAGGGAAGAATGACGGCGAAGTTGTTCTCCTCATAGCGAGTGACGATATCGACTCTGCGTACGCATGCGTTGATCACGCGGGCAATACCGAGCACGGCTTCGTCCCTTTTCAATAGGCCATGCGCTCTCAAGAACGGATCCAGTCCGATCACCCTCACGAAGAGCACCGAAACTTCGCTGCCAAGCAGGCTGGCCCGGCTCAGCTCTTCATCCAGTCGGGTCTCGAAATACTGTCCGTTATACAGGCGTGTCAGCGGATCGACCAGGGCCTTCTTCTCGCTGAGCGACCGGTGCTCTTCCGTTTGCCTTCGCACCGTGGCCGCTCTGTGCCGTGCGTCTCGCACGTCGTCCGACACCAGGATCTTCTTTAACTTCTTGGCCGAATTACGCAGAATATGCGAGACGTAGTTGCAGGAGATGCCTAGCTGCGCCGCGATCTCGGATTGGTTCAGCCCTTTGAAATAGAACTTCGTAACGACCTTCTGCTCCAGGTCCTTGAGTTTTTCCATCGCCGCTTCCAGAACGATCCGATCTTCGATCGGGAGTTGGAAGGAAACGGCCACATCGTTGGTGACCTGCCGGTCCATGTTCACGGCGCCATTGTCATCTTCGGTCTGGCTGCTGCCGTCGATCGATGAGACCTTGAAGACCTCTCGCGACATCATCAGATCGGCGACGGCCTCTTCCGTCATATCCATCACCCGCGCTATTTCAAGGTTGGATGGCGGCCGGCTGAATTGCTGCGTCAGTTTCTCGATGGCGCGCGTCATGCGCTGATTCAGCTCTTGCAGCCATGCAGGTTCCTTGATGATCTTGCCGCGATCACGCAGAGAATGCTTGATCTGCCCGATGATAAAGTGTGTTGCGTAGGTCGAAAACTTGACGTTCTTGCTGGGATCGTACAGATCGATCGCCGTAATAAGGCCGATATAGCCTTCTTGCGTCAGATCGTCCGCAGTCTCCATGGTTCCGGAGAATCGTCGTCCGATACTCTCGACAAGGCTGCTGAATTGAAGCACAATGCGGTCGCGTAGCTGTGGGCTTCCCGTTTGACGATATTCACGCAACAGTTGCTGAACGTCAATTTCGGTCCGCTTGTGCTGCATCACCGGCAGGCTTTGCGTTCTATTTTGGTTCTGGCTTACTGTTTGCATAACTCCCCGGAGAATAAGCGCCTTCGTTCCCATCGTACGTGGCGCCGTTCCTGGCTCTGTTGCACCTGGCGGGTCCAGAAGGGGGTTATTTCCCTCTGGCTACCAGCCGATCAGGTCAACCGAAGCCGCAGTTATTATTGCCAGTTCTTTATGGTGGGATTAGGGAGGAAGAGAGATGCGGAGGAAAAACGTGGCGTTATTCCAACTTACTGAATCGGTCGTTTACGGCATCAAGCGCGGCGTCCTGGGCAAACTTTTGCGCATATCCCAGGTGACGCCGGGCCTCCGCATGGACCGGATCGCGGTTCAGGACCTTTTTGAACTGAAACACCGCTTCGCGATACCGCTTTTCTTCATACGCCGTCATTCCCAGTGCGAACTCCAGCGCGGTCTGGGTCTGTTGCAATGACGCGCCCCGCGCCACGGAAGGAGCAAGCGACTGCGCTTTTTCCAGCGCGTTCAGGGTAGCTTCCAGGTCTCCACGTTGGACCAGGAGTGCCACCTCCGCATCCAGCGCGGCGGCGCGGCGTGAGCGATGCGACACCAGATGGACCCTGCTCGCTTTCGAATCCGGATCGATCCGGATCGCTTCCAGCAGCGCGGCTTCGGCGCTGTCGAATTCCTCTCTTTGCTCCGCTTCCGTCGCGCTCTGCAACAGGGCTTGTACACACCCGTTCCGAGCCTCGGTAAGCGCCTCAAGTGCCTCCAAAAACTCAGGATCGACAGCGAGGGCCGCGTGGATTTCCTCGATCGCCTGTACAAACTCTTTTCGAGCCAGTTGTTCTCCAACGGAAGCAAGGAGGTCGCTTCGCAACCGCGCCTTGAGAGTCGCCAGATTCTCGAACAGCGCCATATCCGCCGGATGGTCCGCGAGCCTGGCGGTCAATTCCGCCATATGCCCCGCGACATCGGCATAGCGCATGCGATCCTGCTCGGAAACCATGTTTTCGTACGTCGCCGGCGCCGCCACACTGCCGCTCTCTCCTGGAATAATCTCATAAAGCGATAAAGTGCCATCCCGCGATCCCGTGGCGAAGAAACGTCCGTTGGGAGAAAGTGCGAGGCCCGTCGCCGGTCGGTCGAGAGGATACTCCCACTCCAGGTGGCCGGCTCCCGTCAGCAGACAGACCTGGTTCGCGCCGGGTTCGCCTTCCGGACGAACCAGCGCCGCGCAAAGCGTGCCATCCCCGGAAACGACGAGGGCCAGCACCGCGCCCGGAAGTGTTGTCTCCCAGCGCCGCTTCCCCTCCGCATCGATCCAACCGACCGATCCCGTTGCCGTGCCGTAAACGACGGATGTTCCTTCGGAAGAGCAGGCGATCGCGGTGGCCGCCTCCGATACTTCGAACACCCAGATATCGCGCCGGGAGGCATCGACCAACCAGAGCAGGCCGTCTTCGGTGGCGTAGACGATACGTCCTCCATCGCGGGAAAGGACCACGGCGATCAGAGGAGAGGCGATGTCGCGGGTCCAAACGACGCGCCCGGCAATGTCGCCGAAGGCAAGCGCATAACTGTTGCCCGCCATGTCCGAAAATCCCGCAGTCACCCATCTTCCATCCGCGCTTACACCGGCGTCCGTGCAAACCATCCGGCGATCGCCCATGAACCGTGTTTTCGCGCCCGAACGAAAGAGATAGAGATCGCCCGACGTAAGCCCGATGAAGTCCTCGGCGTTTTCCGCGACTTCCAGCTTGAGAAGGGTCTCCACGGTGAAGCTGGAGCGTACCTCCACCCCACCGGCAATATCCAGACGCGTCAGATCGTACGCTCGCCTTTCGAGAGGATGTGGGATCGCAAGCAGGAGCGTGGCGTCATCGCTTAAAGCATACCGTGCCACGGGATACGTCCCACGGATTTTACGCTCCCACGCGATGTTTACGGTACGGATGCCGAGCATTTCAGGATCCTATCCAGGAGAGGGAATCATTTATTCCCATGTGAGGCGAATAATCCGGTGATTGGAAGTATCGGCGACATAGATCGCGCCGTTTGGGCCAAGGGCAATTCCGGAAGGAGCACGAAAGCTGCCCAGGCGCGTGCTGGGGGTATCGAACGTGATCAAAGACTGCCCGGCGGCATCGAACACATGCAGGCGGTTCGCTTCGGACTCGGTGACGTAAATGCGCCCCTGCGTGTCCACTGCCGTCTGCCGGGGGCCGGAAATCCGTCTGGTCTCGCCAAGAGCGGGCCCGCGCACGCCGGCATAAGAAAAGCACGTCACATCGTTCGTCCCACCATCCGTGATATAGATGTTGTGCGCGTGGTCCGCCGAGACGGCTATGGGCCGCCCGATGCCAGCCGCCCGATCCATGCCTCCCACGAACTGCCCCTTGGCCGGATTTAGCCTCAAGAGCCGTCCATTGCCGGTGTCCGCGATCCAGAGCATTCCCTCGGCGTCGAATGTCAGGCCGGAAGGGCTTCGAAAGCCTCCCATCGCTCCGCGTGTCTGGCCCGTCCGAATGTCGAAACATTGGACGCGATGGTTCCCCTGCTCCGCGACGAATAAAAAGCGACCGGTCGGATCGACGGCGACCGCCTGGGGCCCCCACAGTTGGCCCGGCGCGCTGCCGGCCCCTCCAAATACGGTGGCTTGATCGTTTTGCGTCACCCTTTGCACGCGATGGTTGTTGCTGTCCACAACATAAAGCGTGCCGTCCCGGTCCACGGTGAGCCCCGTGGGGGAAGAAAACTGACCGGCCCGCGTTCCCATCTCGCCGATCTCTTCCAGAGCGCGTAGTCGCAGCGGCTTCCAGCCCGTGTCCGAGCTCGAAGGAGCGACACCATCGGCGGGGAGCTCGGGCATACGCGGTTTGGTGTCGCCAAACTCTAAAAAATCGAACCGATCACTCATACTAAGCGCCCTTATCCCACGGCAAACACCAGAGTCGCACCCGCTGCTTCCGCGCTTCACTCTTTTCCCACTGTCGGAGAGACGCGTCTCCATCGGGGGAACGCTTCCAAACTCCTTTAAAGCGGGCTGGCGCCTTCAATCATGGGGCCGGGAAGTGGCGCGGGGACCACCGTTTTCATATCGATCGTGTTCACGTCGATGGATCCGCCGCTGGGATCCTTTGCCTTCGCCACGAGCAATTCCGCCGTAATGGCGCTCATATCCTCCGCCTTGGCGCTGGACGCCGCCCGCGCCCGCGTGGTGGCCCATTCGCGGAGTTCTTCGATGCGCTCCCGCATGGTCATGGAAAGCGGGATCGTATGATGCGCCGCCGCGATCACGGATTCCGTGGTAAGTTCTTTAGTTTCGTCGAAGGCGTCATAAAGCGCATCGACCACCACCGCCTCGATCTCCGCACCGGAAAATCCCGGAGTGGCCTCGGAAAGCCGATCCAGATCAAAATCGGCGGGATTGCGCTTCCGCTTTATCAGGTGGATGTTGAATATCTGCCTCCGCTCTTCGCGCGAGGGCAGGTCGATAAAAAAGATCTCGTCGAAGCGGCCTTTGCGCAGGAGCTCCGGCGGAAGGCTGGAGACGTCGTTGGAGGTCGCCACCACGAAAGCGGGCGCTTTCTTGTCTTGCATCCAGGAGAGAAACGTTCCGAACACACGACTGGTCGTGCCTCCATCGGACATTCCCGAGCTTTGCGTGCCGGAAAATCCCTTTTCAAGTTCGTCTAGCCAGAGAATACAGGGAGCGACCGATTCCGCGACCCGGATCGCTTTGCGCATATTCTCTTCCGAGGAGCCGACTATTCCCGCGAAGATGCGTCCGACATCCAGGCGCAGCAAGGGCAGCCGCCACAGCGATCCGATCGCTTTGGCGGAAAGGCTTTTGCCGCATCCCTGCACGCCGAGCAGCAGCACGCCGCGCGGAGACGGCAGCCCAAATGCCTTTGCCTTCTCGGTGAAGGCGACGGTGCGCTTCTCCATCCACTCTTTCAGCAGGTCGAGTCCGCCCACGTCCTTGATATCTTCCGAAAAGGGATAGTATTCGAGGATGCCGGACTTACGGACGATCTGTTCTTTTTCGCCGAGGATGACGTCTACATCGAACTTATGGCGCTCCACGAGAGATTTGGCGAAGACGTTTTCCGCTTCATTTGCGGTCAGTCCCTGAGCGGCCTTGACGATCTGGTCCCGCTCGATCTCCGTAAGGACGGTATTGATCTGAGGATTGTCCTTGACGTTTTGAATGATGCTTTCCAGCAACTGGTCGAGATCTTCGTGGTCCGGCAGGCCATAGTCGATGACCGTAATCTCTTTTTCGAGCTCGCTGGGCAGACGCAAGACAGGCGCAAGAATGAGCAGCGTTTTATAGCTTGTCTTCAGCGCGATCGTAAGATCGCGCAGGCGACGGGTTACCGTGACATCGTTGATGAAGGCATGGTAATCCTTGAGTACGAAAAGGGCCTGGTCGCGTGAATCCCTCACAAAGTCCAATGCGGCGATCGGGTCTCGAGTCGCATTGTCACGATGATTGGGATTGAGAACCATTCCCTGTGTGATCGTCCAAAAGAAGATCTTTTTTCCGCGGTCCTGCGCTATCCTGCGCAGCGCATCCTCGACACGCTTTTCTTCCCAGGAGACGATATACAGAATGGGATATCGCGCGCGAATCAGTGTTTCAAGTTCATTGTCAACGTCGGAAGAAGCCAAAGCGAGATACCTCCGCACCAAGAGCGCGACGGCCGAACGGCGTGTCGCAGGGTCAGGGACAGGGCGAATCGCGTCCATCCTCTATATAGAGCGCCATTGACCATGTCTATTATAGGGGATATCGGCCTCCTACGTCAACGAATTGCGCACACGGCGTTCCACGGTTGACAACAACGGGCAAAAGTCGTTACACTGAAGCGATAAAAAGCAATTTTTCTGGAAAGAGGCTGCCTTGTCAAACCGCGCCCTTATCGAACAGATCCTGGAACAAAAGCGCTTCGCCGTAACCGGTGTTTCGCGCAACCCCGAGAAGTACGGCCACATCGTGTATAAGGCCCTTAAGGCGGCTGGATACACGGTATATGCAGTCAATCCTAACAACGACACCATAGACGGCGATCCCTGTTACCCTTCGATCGACAATGTTCCGGGCATCATCGATGTCCTGGTGACCGTCACTCCACCGGAAATCACGGAAATGACGGTCCAGATCGCGGGAAGGCTTCAGATCGCTTACGTATGGATGCAGCCCGGCAGCGAATCGACCATCGCGTTCAATCTTGCCCGATCGAACTCGATGCAAGTGGTTTCCGGCGGCCCGTGCATCATGGTGGCTGTCTCCCTACGGCAGGCGCGCGATGCCGAAGCGGTCTGAAGGAAACAAAGGAAACAACGCCCGGAGCGCCGCGCCGAATGCCCGCCCGGCCCCTGTCGCATTCGCTCTCCTTCGTATCTTCGTCGGCATGAAGTTCCTTCAGTCCGGCGCGGCGCACTGGTCCTGGATGGGTCACACCGGCCTTCGCGACCAGATACTCAAGTGCGAGTATGGAGGCATTCCCACCGCATGGCGTCCTTATGCGCCCTTCCTGCTACACACGGTCCTCCCGCACTACCCTCTCTTTGCACTCATGATCGTGGGCGGAGAATTCCTTGCCGGTGCTCTTCTGGTCTTAGGTTTGACCACGCGTCTTGGAGCCTTTGTTGGTCTTATCTTGAGCGTAAACTTCCTGATGGCCTATTGGAACGCCGGTCCCGCCGCGCAAGGCTATCAGGAAGCGCTTAGCGCGCTTTTGCTGGCGTTCCTCGTAATCGGAGCCGGTCGCACCCTCGGTGTCGATGCACGGCTTGCGCGGAAACGTCCTCGTTCCCCCCTCTGGTAAACCTCCGCGAACTGTAATCTTCCTGCAATTCTTCTGTAACCTTCTGTTAACCTCTCAATCGTCTGAACTATGGCGAGCACGTTGGTGCTGCATGCGCGTATCCGGTTCCAGTCCTTTGTGATTCGGTTTGCACGACTGCAAACCTTCCACGAGACCAGGAAAATACACCAGTAACCTGAAGCGAACGATGATATATCAGCCACAAATAATATTTGTGGAACCCTGAGGAAATTACGTCCGTCTTGCTGCTGGCCTTTACCAGCCTCATGCAGCAATCTTTCGCAAACAATGTATTATCGCGTGCTATCTCACCTGCTTTGGTTTCGATGACCGCTTCCTTATTTTTATTCGGTTTCGGGCGCGGGGTCGGAGAGAGCTGTGGGGCGATAAGCGACCGGATCCAGGCGCCTTATACTATTGGGTAGCTTGAGATCACAACTCGATACCGGAACGATGGGCTTTAGAAGACACGCAGACCGGTTACGACTTTCCGCGGGCGAAGTCCGCAGATAAAGAGGAGCCTAAAAATGGCAAGAGAAGTACAGGAGATCATCGAAAATCCCGCCATGTC
>JBBRKX010000107.1:0-9327 GCA_038231675.1 Chthonomonadales bacterium
GGTCTTCTCCTGAAGCATTTCGGAATCTCCAAGCCGCAACTCGCCTTCCATGAGCACAACGAAGAGCGTGCAAGCGACCGCATCGTGGAAATGCTGCAACAGGGAAAGAAGGTTGCGGTCGTCACCAATGCCGGCACGCCCGGAATCTCGGATCCTGGTTTCCGCATTGTGCGGAAGGTGATCGCCGCAGAACTTCCTTTTACGCTGATCCCCGGGCCCACCGGCCTCATCATGGCGCTTGTGCTTTCCGGCCTTCCCGTACACAGCTTTACGTTTCGCGGATTTGCGCCCCGCAAGTCCGGGCCGCGTCGCCGCTTCCTGGGAGTGGATCGCTTTGCTCCGCACACGCTCCTCTTTTACGAAAGTCCCCATCGGGTGGCGTCCTTTCTCCGCGACGCGATCGAGGTCTACGGCGACCGTGACGGCGCACTGGCGAACGACCTGACCAAGAAGTTCGAAACGATGAGCCGGGGCTCACTGTCCAGTCTGCTGGAGTCCGTGGACGGGCGCGTGCTCAAGGGCGAGTACATCGTGGCCATCGCGGGCGCGGACAAGGACGCCGCTCTTGTCGCACAGGATTTAAGTCCCGAGGACGACGAGGAGGAAGCAGAGCCGGGTGAGTGATCGAATTCTAAGGCTGCCGCATGGCGAGCTTCACCTGCCGGTTTTTCTACCGGATGCGACGCTGGGCGTCGTGCGCGCGGTGGACGCGTTGGACGTCGAGCAGGTGGGTACGCAGGGCCTTGTAATGAATGTGTTCCATCTCATGCAGAAGCCGGGCTCTTCCACGATCCATGCCCTGGGCAACCTGCATGCGATGGCGGGCTGGAACCGCCCGATCATAACCGATTCCGGTGGGTTCCAGGCATATTCGCTGATCCGGCAGAACCCACGCGCGGGCCGCATCTCGGACCAGGGAATCCGTTTCAAACCGGAAGGTGCGGAAAGAGAGTTCCAATTAAGCCCGGAAAAGAGCGTTCAGTTGCAGATGTCCTACGGCGCGGATGTGGTGATCTGCCTGGACGACTGTACGCACGTCGAGGACCCGCCCGAGGAGCAGCGCCTGTCCGTGGACAGGACCATCAAATGGGCCCGACGCTGTAAGGATGAGTTTACGCGCCAGCTCAGGCAACGCAAGCGCTCGGTTGTGGAAGAAAGACCGCTGCTTTTCGCGGTGGTGCAGGGGGGAGGACACCTGGACCTCCGGCGCGAATGCGCCGAAGCGCTGCTTGAAATCGGGTTCGATGGTTACGGATATGGCGGATGGCCGCTGGACGGCGCCGGGCATTTGTTGGAAGAGATGCTTCGGTTCACCCGCTCGGTAATCCCTGCGGAATTCCCCATGCATGCGTTGGGCGTTGGGCAGCCCGAGAATGTGCTCGCGTGCTTTCGAATGGGGTATGAGATTTTCGATAGCGCCCTGCCGACCCGTGACGCGCGCGTCGGTCGCCTCTACGTCTGGGCAACCGACCCCGGCAGTGGCCCGGTAATGTTTGAAAACAAGTGGTGGTCGTACCTCTATATCGACGACGACAAGCACATCAAGAGTAACAACCCTATCTCGCCCGGCTGCGACTGTCTGACCTGCACGCGCTATTCCATCGGTTATCTGCGCCATCTCCACAAATGTGGCGATATGCTCTTTTTTCGGCTGGCGACCATTCACAACCTTCGCTTCATGGTTCAGCTGATGCAGGCCCTCCGCGCCTCTCGGGACGCCGTCGACACGCCTTCGAACGATGTGCTGACGGCGGTATGAGCGCCCTCCCTCCGGAAACAGATCCAACGCTCGATCGATTGGTGGCCGCCGTGCGCGAGAGCGCGAAGAACCGATCGGTCTGCACCGAGGTGATACGCAACGTCGGCCGCCGCGAGCTGCTTGTCAGGCGGGGTTGGAAAGACGCGGTTAAAGAGACCAAGAACACGCTGCATCAGATCGCCGGCGCCTACTGCGCGGGCCGATTCCGTTATGAGGAATGGCTGGGAGAACTCTCGGCCGCCATGCAGGCCGGAGACGCGCAACAGTTCCGCTCCCTTTGCGTAACTATCATGGAGAGCCATGCGTCCACGCGGGAGCGTCTTCCGGAACTCGAGCGCTTTTATGCGGAAGTGTTCGCGCAGCTGCCGCCGGTTCGCTCGATCCTGGATATAGCGTGCGGCCTGAACCCGGTCGCCATTCCCTGGATGCCGTTGGAACCCGGCGCGTCCTATATGGCATACGATCTTTTCGAAGACATGGCGGATTTTTTGAACGGATTCTTTCCGCTTGCCGGAGTGACGGGCCGCGCGGTCGCTTGCGACGTGGGCGTTCTGTCGCCCCCGGAGGAAGTGGATGTGGCGTTCGTATTCAAAGTATTGCCGCCGCTGGAACGGGTCGACAAGCACGCGCCATTGCGGTTGCTGAAGGCGATCCGGGCTCCGCGCATAGTGGTTTCCTATCCGACGCGCAGTCTGGGTGGCCATAACCGAAATATGGAACGCCATTATGAGGAGCGATTTCACGAGACCGTGCGGGAAGAAGGCTGGGATGCCCGCCGTTTCTTAATTGCGAACGAACTCTGTTTTTTGATAACGAAGGGCTAGTCGACTGCGCCGGTTCGAGAAGAGCCGCCACATCCGCGCCTTTCGGTTCGCCCTGATAGCGACGATGCAAGGACATGGCGACGATGCGCTTCGATCTTCATCTTCATACGGAGTTTTCGCCGGATTGCGATACCGCTCTATGCGATATCGAGGCGCATTGCCTTGCGATCGGTCTCACCGGCATCGCGGTCACGGATCATGACTGCATCGCGGGCGCGCTTCGGCTGCGCGATCGTGTGAAGACGCTGCGCGTCATCGTGGGCGAAGAGGTCTCGACCCGCGATGGCGATGTGATCGGTCTTTTTGTGGAACGGCTTATCAAGCGGGGAATGTCGGCGGAAGATACGATCCATGCGATCCATGCGCAGGGCGGACTTGCCTATCTGCCGCATCCCTTCGACCGTCTGCGCGCACGCAGGAGCGGCGGCGCTTCGCTTTCCTCCATCGCTGAACTCGTCGATATCGTGGAAGCGTTCAATGGCAAGGTGGCTCGCGATCATTACAACGATCTGGCTGCGGACTTTGCCCGGCGGCATGGCAAGGTGATCGGGGCGGGCAGCGACGCCCACAGTCTGCGCGCCATAGGCACCGTTTATACCGAATTTCCGGAGGACATGGATTTTACCGGTCCCGGCGATTTCCTCTCCTGTCTGCGCACCGCGCGGATCGCGGGCAAACGTCGCAGTCCGCTCGGGGGCTGGCTCATTCGGGGACGCAGACCGTTCAACATTGCCTGGCGCAAGCTTCGGAAACACGATTTCTAATGCGCGCACTCTTTTTTACTTCCCACCGCAACACGATATCCGGGCGTGGCCCGGTGAGGCAACTATGACGGATGTCCCCGACGAAAACGACATTGCCCTAAAAGCCTGGATGACCCCACGGCCGACTACGAGCAAGCGACGCTGCTTGATCCTTGCCAACACGCAGGCCGGTGCATTGTCTTCCATGAGTTTCTATGCACGTCTGGAAACACGGGCGCGAGCCGGCATCAGCATGGAGCGTCCTACAGTCGCGGCATCGGACCTTCCTGAAGTGCTCTCCATATTGGCGAACGAGGCAGCCGAAGCGGGAATCGAGGCGAATGTGGAGGCGATCCCCGCGCCGGAACAGCTTCCCGAATTGATGCGCGCCGCGGACCAGGAAGGTTACGATACGATCGTGGCGGCGGGGGGCGATGGAACGGTGCGCGCGGTTGCCCAATCCCTGATCGGCTCTCGGCTCAGCCTGGGGATTGTGCCCGTCGGAACCGCAAACAATACCGCCAGGGCCCTGGGAATTCCTTTTGAGGTGTCCGGGGCGCTTCGCGTTTTGGCCGAAGGAGTAGAGCGACAGATCGATGTCGGTAAGATTGGAGACGAGTATTTTCTGGAGGCGGCCGGGGTTGGGCTCTTCGCGGACGCGCTTTCCGGCTTCGGCAGCGGGGAGCCGCACCGTAACAATGTTCTTCAGATGGTGCAGGTGTGTGCGCCGCTCTGCTGGAATCCTCGCGCGCGTAGCCTGCAGTTGACGCTGGATGGCGTTCCGGAGCGCGAGGAGGTGGTGCTTGTTTCCATCTCGAACGCGGCATATCTGGGCGAGGGATGGAAGATCGCTCCCGAGGCGCGACTGACCGACGGAAAGTTCGATGTCGTGATCGCCGGGGCAATGTCACGCTGGGAGCTGATACGGTTTATGCTGGCGGCATCGGAAGGCAAGCATCTGGCGCTTCCCAAAGTGCGTCGGGTACATGCGGGTGTCGTGGAGATCCGTCGGGTGCATCGCGGCCATGAACCGATCCCTGTCCATGCGGACGATCATATCGCCGCGCACACTCCTGTACGTTTGGAAGTCGTGCCTCGCTCGCTCCGCGTGCTCACCCCTGCCGGTTTGCCGCCCCAACGACAATAATTTCGGCAATACAGAATAAGAAAAGGCCGTACCCCCGCTGGTCGCGGAAGCACGGCCTTTTTGGGACAAGAAGCCCTCAGCTGGCTTTGCCGATCTTGAAGACCTTGGTGCCACAGGTGGAGCATTCGCCGGTCGTGGCAGGCTTGCCATTTTTCATCGTCGTAGGCTGCGGGTTCTTCATCTCTCGCTTCTCTTTGCACTTCATGCAGTATGCTTCCATAGCCTTGTCTTCTCCTCTTGAATGGGGTGCGCTTCCGTTCTCTTCGTGAAGGGTCTATTCCTTCCAAATCCAGGGGCTGGAAGGTTAAATTTCCATATTCACTCGTAAATACCACAGATTTCTGATCTTTCGGACCGATTTCGCTTTGAATTTGTTCCTGATGTGGCTACTTGAGGATGGTTAAGTGATCCTGCTGAGCCACTTCGCGTGGGATAATCATTGCGGCGGGTGAGGGCGAGAGGTAGTTTGGGACGTTAAAGAAAACGAAACGCCCCAATCCAAATGATGGTCCTCCCAGCTTCCAGGCTTTGCCGTCCATGCCCACGGGCACTGGAATGAAAACATAGTCCCCATCCACGTCTACTTCTTTCGCTACTTTTCCATCCGGGGCGATGACCCGATGCGCGCCGCCGTACTGCCAGGGCTCTCGCTTGTAGTAGTATTCGATTTGCCGGACGCCTCTGGGTACGTAAAAATACATATCGGGCGCCGCGCGCATGGCGCGGAAGCCCCGGTCTCTCATGGGCAAGGCCACAAACTGGTCGGCGGCCAAATACACCTCCGAATAGGCTCCGTTGTCGTGAAAGTCCAGATAGTAGACGCCCGGCGCGGGCACGGGAAACGTGAATTCGACGCGTTCTTTAGGCCGCGGCTTACCGCTTTTGAGCACGTTGCCTCGGGCGTCCATAATCTTATAGACCTGCCGCAACCCCCCATAAGCGTCGCCTGCCTGCACATTGATTTTGAGAGGCTCGCCATGCAGGCTCACGTATGCGGTCAGGGAGCCTTCCTGATAGAGCCGGCTGGTGGCGACCGTCTGGCCGCCGAGGTTTACCGCGACTAAATCCGTCGAAAACTTTCGCTCGGTGGGCACGGTCAGGTTGGGAAAGTAGGCGAGGCCTTCCTGAAACGCGGTTTCCGTTTCCATGTGGGTAACCGGTCTGTCCACCTTCCAGGGTTTCGGCGTATTGGCGGGCAATTGATCCTCCCGCACCGCGTTCTGACGCAGGGCTTCCCAGTGATCCATGTAGGAGTATCGCGTGCGATAGACGAGGGCGAAGACCTCCTGTTCCATAGCCGCCCGCTTACTGGCATCGGCCTCACGCGCCCTCCTGTAGTTCAAATATTCATAGTGCAAATAGTTTTTGATGTCGTCGAGGCGGCGCTGTACGTCGGGGCGATCTTCGGTCGCTTTAGCGGCCTCGTCCACGCGACGAAACAAGGCTCCGAGAACCCCGGGGCTGATCGGCGGCACGTCATCGGCCATCGCGTAGTATCTCTTCATCGCAGGCGCGCCCGCGCCGAACGCGCGGGCATAGAAGTCGTTGAGCACGCCATCCACGTCCGTCTGTGGGTTCCACATCAGCTTGTTGGCCAGGTAGTAGCCGCGTCCGTGCGGCCCCCAGTTGTTGCCGCTTTCGGCGGAAACGCTGGTGGCGTATGCGCCGCTTCGAGCGTTCGCCTTTGTCCAGGCCGCGAACATGCCGACGAGAGCATTTTTGTTGCTCGCGCGTCCGCCGGGCCAGCGATCATAATCCCAGAGCCACGTCGAGAAGTAGTCATAAAAGCCGAGGTTCTTCGCTTTTTGCGGCCAGGCTTCCAGCAGCTCCGGCGTTGTCAAATTTCCCCCGGCGAAGGCCATGGTCAGCTGAATGTAGACGTTGGGCTCAAGTGCGAACGGCGGGGGATCGGAGTGCCAGTTATAAGCGTAGAGTCCGACCATTTTATGCCGGCCGGGATAGGCCTGTTCCAACGCTTTCGCCACCTCATTGGCCATTCCAAAAATCGCTTCGCCGGGGGAACCCAGCTTCCGGCTTTCTTCGCTTTCCGAATATCCGCCGCCATCCGCCGGGTCGACGCTCACCATGTCGGCATTGGGATTGTCTTTGAAGTAGTGCAGGGCGTACTCCACGACCATCCGACGTACGGCAGGATTGCCCAATTCGATCTGCGGTCCCTGCCGTTTGCCTCCGGTAAGCGCGTAGTATTCCGGATGTTTGTCGAACGCGGCCTTGTTCTGATCGATGACCACAAATAGTGCATGGCCAGCGTTGACCACAAAGGATTCCGCCATGCCGTTGCGCCGCTTCCAGTCTTGATAATCTTGCGCTGCGCTTTTGCCACGTGGATGACCGTTGTCATTGAAAATCCCCCATGCATACCAGATGTTGCGAGACAGGAACGTCGGACGGTCGGTGATGTCTCGATGAAAGGTCACGTCCTTCACGTGCGGCACGATTTCCCAGTTGGGATTCGGAAAAAACCAGCGGCAACCGAGCTCTTCCAGCAGGCGATATGCCGCATGGCTTGCACCGAGATCCGTCGCGCCCAGCAAAAGCAGGCGCTTCGGCCGGACGCGAATAGCGTATGCTTCCTTGCCATCGAATCCGTTCGTTACGGCGAGCGCCCCGTCGACTTCCGGAAATGGAAACTCGTGGATGTTGCCCAGCACGATGCCATAAGTTCCCTCGCCGGCCTGCACCGGAAAGGTTGCCCCACTGATGCGCTTCAAGTATTCGGCTAGCTCGACGGCGACAACCTTGGTCGCGGCGGATGCTTTGTTCGCTATAACAATCGGGAGCAGCGCCTTCCCATCCCGCGCAAGGGGCAGCGAGAGTGTGCTCAAGGTGGAGTTGCGCGTGACGGGCGTAATGTGGACTCCGGCCGCGACTGGCTCTTTGCGGGCATAGGCAATCGTCGGGGGGGCGAGGCTCAAAAGGATACTTACAAGACAGCGAAACGGCTTAAGGGAGCGTTTCATGGGTTCGGTTTCCTTTGCAACAAGCAGCAATAAGGCGGAATGGGTTGTAGCGTTTCCGCCGCAATAAATT
The DNA here is from genome assembly GCA_038231675.1 of Chthonomonadales bacterium. Taxonomy (GTDB): domain Bacteria; phylum Armatimonadota; class Chthonomonadetes; order Chthonomonadales; family Chthonomonadaceae; genus JBBRKX01. Next base: position 7,525 of record JBBRKX010000107.1, read on the forward strand.
GCGCGGTGTCCGCCGCAATAAATTGCGCGGTGTCCACCGCAATAAATTGCGCGGTGTCCACCGCAATGCGGGAGTGCCAAATCATATGCACCATTTCCGCCGCAATGAATTGCGCGGTGTCCGCCGCAATGCGGGAGTGCCAAATCATATGCACCATGTCCGCCGCAATGAATTGCGCGGCTGTGTGGCCTGCGGCCGTGTGACCGCCTGCGCGGGCACGCATTGCAATTCCTTCGATTATCTCCTTGGGGCTTGCCGCCGAGATCGATTTCAGCTATACTGAGCCACGGTCATGCACGCATACACCAACCAACCGTCCGAGGACGTTGCGCGTCCTCCGCTTCGCTTATTACGTCCATCGCGGATTTGTTACGGAGCGGCGATAGCCGCGTGTCGACTTTCCGCCCTGCATGCTTCCGCGCTTCGCCATCGATCTGGAATACCCTCTGCCGACCGAGGCCAGGTCGGGAGGTCTTCGTCTGGATCCCAATTCCATCATCCCGCCGCGGAACTATCGTGATGTGTCGTTTCAAGGCCCCATAGGGGACACGCGACCCATCGGGGATCTACTGGAACGAGCGGGAGTCCGGCTGGGATCGCATTCTGTTCCTCTCCACCTGATCATTGGTCCCGAGGCGCAATCCGGGCTGCCCGGCAAATATCGGCGTTCGGATCTGCATCAGAACCGGCACATCGAACTGGCGCTGGTTACCGAAGGTTGTCTGAATATCTGGTGGGAGGGCACGCTGGCTTCCTGCCCTGTAGACTCGGTGCTGGTAATCCCCGCGCGATGTCGCTATCTCCCTCACTGCCCGCTTTCCGACCAGCCTGCTCGGCCTCACTCCGTCCTCTGGATCGTGCTCAGCCCGGGTGGCGGGACCGTGCATTCCTGCCATTTCGAGGGGGAAACACACTCCCTGGGGGAGTACTTCCACTTCAATGTGCCGCAAGCCACCGCGATCACACGGGCGCTCGAACAGGAACTGGCGGTTCGAGTGGACCACCTGGAAGCCGTGGTGCGTGGTCTCGTTTCCTGCTTGCTCATATGGCTTAGTCGCGCATCCTCCATGCCCATTACCTTCCAGACTGGAAGCCGCTCTCTCAGCGAGGCGACCGAGCTTCCCCTGGAAGGAACGGATTTCGCCGCCAGAGTGGAAAGCTATCTGCTGGGCCACTACCATCGGCCGCTGTCACTTTCCGGCGTCGCCCGCGCCCTGGGATGCAGTCCTTCCTTCCTGTGCAGACGGTACCGACAGCTGACGGGCGATACCCCTTTTCATCGGCTGAGACATATTCGCATCGCAGCCGCAAAAAGCCTGCTCCGTTCGGATCTGCCCGTCACTCGGGTCGCGGAGATGGTAGGCTACGATGATGTTTTTTACTTCAGTCGCGTGTTCTCCCGATTGGAAGGCATGTCTCCGCGCGCCTATCAAAAAGGCGTGTACTCAGTATCGGAGTAGAGCACAATGACCGCGTTGTGCATGGCGCGGTTCAATAGAATCCATGTCCATGTCATGCTTTTAATGGACTTTGGGTCGGGCTCGTCGTACAATGGCTGCAGGATGTCCCGGACCTTTTGGCAAAGCGCGTTGTGCGGCACGATGCTGCTTCGACGGAAATCGACAGCTTAGCCGGGGGTGCGGATGACTTTCGATAAGGAAGGGAAAACATGACTGCACTGCCCCTGGTGCTTGTCTTTGCCATGAGTCTGACAGGTGCGATTCGATCCAGGCCACCCGGACATGACGCCATCCGCCGCCTGGATCCGCCGGAACAGGGCTTCTTCGCCAAGGAACTCGATTA
>JBBRKX010000108.1:0-9325 GCA_038231675.1 Chthonomonadales bacterium
CCTGGAGCAGACGGAGCTCTTCACGCGCAGCATAGGCGAAGCGACGGACATTGTCAGCAAAGAGATGTTTACCTTCACCGATCGCGGCGGGCGGAGCATGACGCTCAAGCCGGAAGGGACCGCGCCCGTCGTTCGCGCCTGCGTCGAGCACAAACTATTCGCCGCGCACCCGGTCCTCAAGTTGTACTACATTGGTCAGCACTTTCGTTATGAGCGCGGCCAGAGCGGGCGTTATCGCCAGCACCAGCAGCTTGGGGTGGAAGCGTTCGGCTCCAGCGACCCGGCGCTCGACGCCGAAGTCATCGTGCTCGCCATGGAGTTTTATCGCGAGCTCGGCATCACGGAGCAGGAGCTGCACATCAATTCGGTGGGAACGCCCGCCTCCCGGCCCGCCTATCGGGAAGCGCTCCGGGATTTTGCGCGCCCGTTCCTTTCCGAGTTGAGCGAAGAAGGCCAGCGCCGCTTCGAGATGAACCCGCTGCGTATGCTGGACACCAAAGACAAGAACGACCTGCGCCTGCTCGCAGACGCGCCACGCCTTGTGGATTACCTGGACGACGAGAGCCGGGAGCATTTTGAAAAACTGCAGGCTTATCTCACCACGCTCGGCGTTCCCTTTATCGTAGACCACCGCCTGGTCCGCGGCTTCGACTATTATACAAAGACCGCCTTCGAGATCGTGGGCACAAACCTCGGCGCGCAGAACGCGCTCGGCGGCGGCGGCCGATACGATGGTCTGGTCGAAGAGTGCGGCGGCGCGTCCACCCCCGGCATCGGGTTCGGCCTGGGCGTCGAACGCTGCCTGCTGGTTCTGGAAGCGCTCGGGATTGTGCTTCCCGTGGAGGATGAGAGTCCACTGGCTTTTCTTGTCACGCTTGGCGAGGAAACGAAGGTGCGGCCGGCCGCGGTGAAGTTACTTGGGGACCTGCGCCGGGCCGGGATCGCCGCCGACATGGACTACAAAGGCCGTAAATTCGGTCAGCAGGCAAAACGCGCCGACGAGCTCGGCGCACGTTACCTGCTGATCCTGGGAGAAGACGAGGTAGATCGCGGCATCTTCGGCCTCCGCGACCAGACAACCAAAGAGCAGAGGGAAGTGCCTCTCTCAGATGCGATCACCGCGCTTCAATCACTGGCATAAAGTTTCTCCATAGCCAGAACATTTGAAGGGTAAGGCGTTCGAAATGATCCGAATTAAACTTTTTCAAGAATAAGACTGATTGGGCATAGTTCGCGTAGGCGAAGGTGCCTTCGAAGCATTTCGACGGCTCCACTTGTCTAGTTTTTTGGGCATGAAAACAGGACATACAAAGCAAGATATGGCATAATAGTCATATTATGAGCAACCAGAACACACCGACAAAAACCTGGCAGCGCGGCGCCACGAAACTGGCCATGGATTATGCGCGGCGATCACCTGGATCACTGTTCAAGCCTGGGGACCTCAAAGGAACGACTCCGACAGCTGCTGCGAGAGCTCTTGCCCGACTCGCGGAAAAAGGCCTTCTGAAACGTGTGGCCAAGGGACTCTACTATGCTCCGAAAGAGACTCTGCTTGGCCTCAGCCAACCTTCAGCACTTGCCGTATTGCAGGAGACAATGGCCGGCAATGCGAGACCGACCGGCGCGACTGCGGCGAATCTGCTTGGCGTCAGCACTCAGGTGCCGGCCCGAGCGGAGTTTGTTCTATATGCGTCTGCAAAACCCAGGAATGCAACGGCAGCCAGAATTAAACTGAGAAGGGTTTCCGGGGGAACGAGGGCTAAACATGAAGTGTTGAGTCGTATGGATGCCGCTCTGCTCGAATTCTTCCGTGACCGCGGAACGCGAAGCGAACTGGAATCGGAGGCAACCCTCAAACGACTGCGTCAGGTGTTTCTGGAAGAACACAAAGCAGAGCTTGCTCAATCAAAAGCGTCCGGGCAGCTTAAGAGCTTAATTTCGGTAGCCATGCATGAGCCACCGAGAGTGCGTGCAATGCTCGGAGCCTTGCTTCAATGGAGCGAGGTTTCGGACACCCTGTATCGTCCGCTTAAAGAGTCCCTGAACCCGCTTACGCGTTTTGAATTTGGCCTGTTTAGAGCGCTTCCCAACGCCAAAGAGTGGCAAGCTAGATGACTTACCTCTATGAACGCGATGACTTTGGCGATCTCATCGAGGCGGCCGCCAGCTTCCACGGAATCGCCAGCCCCGCGATAGTCGAGAAAGACTATTTGTTCACATCGGTTCGCACTTTTTTGCGAGTAGACTTGGAAGAAGAGGCATGAATTCGCCAATAGTGGCAATATCACGCCCCTATTTCTTTGGATCCTTCTTCTTTTTGCGGATGGGACAGTCTTTGCATTCCTTCTTTGGGCATTTGGAGCAGGGCTTCTTAGTCTTGCTCATAAGGTCTCCAACGGAATAACACTCAAATTAATCCTCATGGATCTCGACGCACGGGCTTGAGGGAGATTTCCCTCAAGCCCGTTTTCATATATCCGCACGAATGGCAAGCGTGACTTTGCGCCTCTTGGCGCATTCTGCAATTGCCTGCATTCCGATCAGGTCTCCAGGCTAGGCGGTTTGCTCCGGCCGGGTTACGTCCGGCACATCGACATTGAGCGCGGTCGCCAGGTCGCTCTGGTGCTCCTGCTCCTGCATCAGGATCTGCCGGATATGTTCTGCGATCGCATACTCGCCCAGCGCCTCGCACTGCCGCACACGGATGCGATAGTTCGCGATCGTCTCGCTCTCGTTATCCAGGTCGAAGCGCAGCATGTCCTCGGCCTTCTCAGACGTTTTTACCGGCTTCGGCGTTACGGTCGGCATACCGCCAAGATAGTCGATCTGGTTGGCGATGGTGAGCGCATGCGCCAGTTCCTCGGCCGCATGCAGCTCCAGTTCCGCAGCGATATGCATGTACTGCGCGCCTTTGATCACCTGCGAATAGTTCACATAGGCGATGATCGCCTGATATTCACGAGAAAGGTCTTCGTTGAGCAGGGCGATCAGTTGTTCACGCGTGACGTTGTCGGTGTGTGCCATGGTTTCCTCTTGTGATTTGTTTTCGTGGTTGGAAAGCGTCCTAAAAGTCGCGCCGGGAGAAAGGAAGGTCTATGCCTGAACGGCAGTCATTCCCTTGCCGACGGTCTAGCGCTCGGGCTGCTTGATGCTCAGGGTTACTCCATCGTCAAGGCTGAGATCGACGGTATGGAGATCCGACGCGGTACGGACGAATTGCAAGTAGTCCTGCATTTTGTCCGCCAGCGAGAGGGTGTCATCGCCGATCAGCAGTCCCCCTGGCCGCAGCATCGGCAGGATCAAGTGGGTATACGCCAGATATTGCGGTTTGTCGGCGTCTATGAACGCCAGGTCGTACGGACCTTCGAGGGTGGGAAGGATCTTCAGCGCGTCCCCGTGGTGCAGGGTGATGCAATGGGCGAGCCCGGATTGGGCCACATGCTCTTTTGCCTTGCCGTAACGGCCGGGGTCGAACTCGATGCTGTCGATATGTCCCCCGGTCTCCTGAAGGGCCTTCGCGAACCAGAGCGTCGAGTACCCGTTGCTGGTCCCTACCTCAAGCACGCGGTGCGCGCCCACGGCACGCGTGAGAAAGCCGAGAAACTGCGCGTTTTCCCGGCTTACGTTCCAGAAGTCATCGGCGGTCTGCTCCAGCCTTTGGAACAGAGCATTCAGATTCTCGGTCATGCAATTCTCCAGCGTTGGGATTGAATCTAAGATACGCTGGTTGGATCAAAATGTTATCGGTAGGATTTAAACGGCCGCGATGCGCTCGCTCCACCCCTGGCCGTCGAGAGGAAAGGTGACGGTGACGGAAGCGCCGCCTTGAGGACGATTCGCATACACTACCTGACCGCCCAGATCATGCCGCGCCGTGCTTTCGATCAACTCCAGCCCGGTGTTTGCCATCTGTTGGACATCGATGACCTCCGAATCCCGGCCTGGTCAGGGTTCGCGTGATAGCGTATCGGTGCGCGTCATCGTCATCTATGTTTAAGATTCGAACAGGGTCCTTATCAGGCACGAGATGTTTCCCTTTCCGGCTCTGTCCGGCCTTCATTTTGGTCCTCGGCCATTTCCTGGTATACGAGCGGGATGACGGTGGAAAAAGCGGATCCCTTTCCAGGCTTGCTTTCAAGCGTGGTAAAGCCCCCGAGGAGTTGTGCGAGCTTTTGCGAAAGAGGCAATCCCAGCCCCGTTCCTTTGACTCGTGTTTGGAGTCGGTGCTCTATCTGAGAAAACTCCTCGAAGATGGGTTCCTGATCCTCCCTGGCGATTCCGAGCCCCGTATCCATAACGGTGAATCGAACGTTTCCCGCGTTTTCCATACGCGCGAAGACGCGGACTTCTCCGTGCTCCGTAAACTTGAGAGCATTCGAAATGAAGTTTCGCAAGATCTGCACGACTTTGCCTTCGTCCGTATGAAACGGCGGGATGGAAGCGGGATTCTCGAAAACCTGGGCGACTCTGTCCGACGTCTGCAAGGGCCGGAACATCCCGCGCAACGCGGAGAAGAGTTCTTCGGCCGTGAACTCCCGGGGCCTCAATACCGCTTTACCGGCCTCGATCTTCGCCAGATCCAGCAAGTCGCTTACCAGTTCGGAGAGAGAAGCGGACGACGACCGAATATACTGCACCTGCTTTTCCTGCTCGGGCGCCAGCTCGCCGTCCACGCGGTCCAACAGCAGTTGGGTCAGGCTGGTGATCGCATTGAGGGGCGTGCGTAACTCATGGCTTATATTGAATAAAAAACGAGACTTGAGATCGGATGCCGTACGGAGCGCTTCCGCCTTATCTTCAAGCTCGGCATTCAGAGCAACAACGCCTCTATTCGTCTCCTCCAACTCAAAATTGAGCCGATCCGCCTCTAATTTGCGAAATTGCAGTTCTTGCAGGGCGGACAGCAGTTCCTGGTTTCGTCGCTGCATCACCGCATAAGGGCTTTGCGGAGCGGAGCGAGCGAGCTCTTTCGTAATCTGCCCGGCCGAATGCATTGTAAAGGGCGGCGCGCTTTTCGGGAGCGTCTTTCCCAACCATACCGTCGTGCCCTTCCCTGGCTCGCTCTCTATTCGGAAATGATCCATGAGGCGCCGGGCGCCGAGTATTCCCAGGCCCATCCCGTGCGCGAAAGATATTGTCCATCGAGAATGGCGCGCACATTCTCGATGCCAGGACCCTGATCGCGAATGCACGTTTCAAAAACAGGAGGAACGCCCTCCGTAACGGAAAACTCGACGGCGCCTCTGCCCGCGTACTGAAAGGCGTTCCTCGCGATTTCGGAGATAGCGGTGGCGATTCGGGTTTGATCCTGCGCATCGAACCCAAGCAGACCCGCGATCTGCCAGACACGCTGCCTTGCAAGCACGACATCCGATTCGCCTGCGAGTTCGGTTTTCAGTAATGCTCTCGTCATGCTGCGGCCTGTTCTCTACGATTCCGAACGACCACGACCGCCGCATCATCCCGGCCCCTTTGAAAATCACGATAGAGGACGCCGGCGATCAGGCCTGGAGGCATTGCGAGCAGACCTGGATAGCGGTCCAGTCGCCATTGTGTCGCGATGCCGTTCGAGTGTAAGATGAGCAGTGCGCCCGGGGGCAGCGGATAGACGAACTCCTGTATTTTCCCTGCCTTGAACCCGACCGTACCATTGTGTGAAATGAGACTGCGGCTCTGTGCCCCGGTCACGATGCTGGCCGATATATTTCCGACGCCGGCGAAAATAATTTCGTTTTCCGAATGGTCGATCGTTGCTATCGCCGCCGCCCCCGTGTTGCACGCATGCCGGCGTGCGCCGCCTCCATAATGTCGTGTGGAGTCGCCCCCGGGTGCTGTTCGAAGATCCGTATCGCTTCCCGCGAAGCCAGCGCGGCATCCGGGCCATGGCCCAGGCCATCCGCAAGCAGAAGCGTGGTGCGCGTTCCCACGTTCTGCATGGCCCATGCGTCGCCACATTCCTGTTCGCCGCCTCCGTGACCACGATAGCCGCCTTGCCACGCTCCGTCTCATTGAATCCCAGACGGTTGGTGAGTACGTTCAGCTGGCGCCGGGCTTCGCCCACATCGCTTGCATCCATAACGGCAAGGGAAATCGTCTGGGTCATGTGTGCCTTACTTCCACTTTGTGATCGTAATGCGCGTTCCCTCTCCGACCTTCGAAACGATATCGAAATCGTTGACAAGTCGCCTGGAACCGCTTAATCCGAGGCCCAAACCGCCTCCGGTCTTATAACTACCCCTCAAAACCCGCGCGATGTCGGGGATGCCCGGTCCTTGATCCTCAAACGTAAGCCAAAGACCACGCCGAATGCCTTCATGAAGCGCTTCCAGCAATACGGTGCCGCCGCCACCGTAGTCCACGGTATTTCTGGCAAGCTCGCTCGCTGCGGTGACGACCTTCGTCCGGTCTACCAGGCTGAAGCCCATTTCCACTGCCCAGTCCCGCGCCATCTGGCGGACAAGGATGATATCGGAATGGCTCCGCTGATCGAGCGTCTCATGCTTCTGGGCCGGCATCGAGGCTCCCCTTCTGAACCGGTTCCAGCGACGCCTGCAGCAGATCCATGCCTTTCTCGACATTTAAAGCCGTTCGGACCCCCGGCAGGGAGAGACCGAGTTCCACGAGCGTGATGGCGACCGCAGGCTGCATTCCAACGACGACCGTCTCCGCGTCCAGAATGTGGGACATGCCGGCGATATTGCTCAACATGAGACCAATAAAGGAGTCGACAATTTCCAGGGACGAGATATCGATCAGCACGCCTTTGGCGCCCGTTTGAGCAATACGGGTTGTCAGGCGGTCGTGCATGTCCACCTGAATGGTGACCAGCAGGAAGTCACCCATCTGTAAAATTGGGATTCGTTCCACGGCTTTCCTCTTTATCCGCGGCTCTGGTTTCGGCTTATACCAAGCCCGCTCCGCTGCAGCGCCACTGCGAATGCATCCGCCAGGGTCGCCTTGGTGATAACGGTGCTCAGGTCGCCCCCGAGGTGTACGATCGTCTGCGCGATCTGGGGACGGATGCCGCTGATCATGCAGTCCGCGCCCATGAGCCGGGCCGCCGCGACCGTTTTCAGGAGATGCTGCGCCACGAGCGTATCGACCGTGGGACCGCCGGTAATATCGATGATGGCGATGCCGGCGCCCGTTTCCACGATGCGCTGCAAAAGAGCCTCCATCACCACCTGCGTCCGGGCGCTGTCCAGCGTGCCGCTCATCGGCAGGGCGAGAATGCCGTCCCAGAGTTTCACCACCGGGGTAGAGAGCTCGAGCATGTCCTGTTGCTGTCGAGAAATGACCTCTTCGCGCGTGGCTATAAAGACATCCGAGGTATAAAGGCCCAGCTTGTCGAGAAGCATGGTCGCGTCCCAGTTCGCCGTGATCAGGGCGTCTGGGTCCTCCGCAAGCACGCTTTTCAACTGCATAAAGAGGGGCTGTTTAAAGGAGAAGATGAATGTGGCGACGTCCGAGGGAGAAAAGCCCTGAAGCGCCATGCTCCGCGACATCCCCGCCAGCATGTCCAGAACGCGCTCCCATTCCTGGCTCTGGATATCGGTTAGATTGCCGCTTTGAATGGCATACCGAAGCAGGCTGAGAAACTCGGAACACCTTTCGCGTAGTTCCGTTTTCGAGGTTGCCGCGTTGCTTCCGGACCCCGAGGAGCGCAGTTCGGCGATCCAGCCGTCCAGAAGAACGGACTCGTATTTAGCCAGGACTTCCGGCAGGTGGCTCTTGCCTTCCAGCACCATCGCATTATTTCCTTGTACTGAGTGGCTGCAAGTAAGAGGGATGCCAGGTTCCGGGTTTTCAGAACCTCGGCGATATCGGCGGAAGCGCCGGCAGGCAGAGTGGGAGAAATTGCGGAGCCTGAAGGCATAGTATGACTAAAGGTTTAGGATATACTACCTCAAAATACATAGAGATGAGGGGGAAAGCATGCGGATTAGCGCCATAATTACGCGCACGTATGAAGCATAATTTTGTTCCCGCGTTTACCGCAGGAAGAGAGTCAAACATTTGGCCGCGCCGCCTGCTTTTAGAAACTCCGAGAGCTCCACCGGCCAGACTGTAACCCCTCTCGCCTGCAAATCCGCCGTTAAATGAGGGCATCCGGAAGGTAAGACCACATTGTTTCCAATCACCACCGCATTGCAGGCGAAACGTAGCGCCTCTTCCACGCGGACTTCGATCGTATGGAAATTGCTCTCCAACACCTGACGAGCGTACGGGTCGAAAGCGCCGGGATAGTACACGAGGGTGTCTGCCGTAAGGGGGAAGCAGCAGGTATCCAGATGATACCAGCGATCGTCGACCAACTCCAGGGAAAGGACAGGCACACCGAACATATCGGATATCCGGCCGTGCCCCGCGATGTCGCTACGTTTGAGATAGCCCGCAAGGAGGATTTCTCCCGCGAACAGCGCGTCGCCTTCGCCCTCGAATTTGCAGCTCGGCGGCAGCGTCCATACTTTGTACCCGTTTGCTTCGAACCAGGCGCGGAAATGGGGTTCTTCCACCTGCCGCTCCCGGTGCCGGAAATTGGCCAGGAGCGCGAACGGCCCGCGCGTGAGCCCCGCGTTTGCGGTAAACACCATATCCGGAGCATCCGGAGCCTGCGGAATCAGCGCGATGGAAGCCCCGACGTCCTCCGCCAGCACATGGTGCAGCGCATCCCATTGGCGGGCGGCAAGAGCTACGTCAGGCGTGTTGGACAGCGACATCCAGGGATTGATCTCATATCGAAGCGCGTACGCCGTGGGCGGGCACATCAGCACACGCGCCTTCGCGGGCTCGGTCGAAACATCGTCTTTATCTTCCGAAGCGGGTAAATGGGTCACGATTCCCCCTCCGTCAGGCGGGCGGCAAGCTCCTTTAAAAAGAACTCGCAGTCGGTGACCAGACCGAATGCCTGATGCGTGCCCCGAACCATCAATTTGTTGAGGGTGTCTGCGTCGGAATCGACGCAGACCGTCCGCACGGAGGCGGCAAGGAGATTTCCGGCCGCCACGGAATGCAGCGTGGTCGCCACCATCAGGGCGACTCCCACCCCGCGCACGGCTTCGCGCATGGCATCCTGCGCCTGAACCGAATCGGTGATGACATCCGGAAGAGGGCCATCGTCGCGAATGCTTCCCGCCAGCACAACGGTCACGTTTTTCGTAACGCACGCGTGCATGATGCCCGAGGTCAGTATCCCGTTTTCGATCGCCTGGCGGATTCCGCCCGCACCGCGTATGGTATTGATGGCCCGGAGATGGTGTTCATGCCCCTGCGCCACCGAAGCGCCGGACGCCAGATCGATTCCAAGGGAGGTGCCGTAGAG
>JBBRKX010000109.1:0-9318 GCA_038231675.1 Chthonomonadales bacterium
AGGATGGGGGCACATCAATGTGGATCAGATTACTATGAGCGACTCACGGCTTATGGAAGAGGTTAAATCGGACGTGCTTTATGACGAGACGTATCGGCCGCAGTTTCATTTTTCCGCGAAGTCCGGCTGGCTGAACGATCCCAACGGCCTGGTCTTTTATGACGGCGAGTATCACCTGTTTTTTCAGCACAATCCATTTGGGCTGACTTCCGGCAACCTGACCTGGGGACATGCGGTCAGCCGGGATTTGACCCACTGGACGCAGATCGAAAACGCCATCAAACCGGACGTATTCGGACCGATCTGGTCCGGCTCCGCCGTCGTGGATCGGGACAACACTGCGGGCTTCAAGCAGGGCCCGGAAAGTCCTCTGGTGGCCATCTATACGGCTGCGGGGGGCACGTCGCCAGAATCCAACGGCCAGCTCTTTACCCAGCGCATCGCTTATAGCACGGACAAAGGGCGGACGTTCACATTGTACGCCCATAACCCGGTGCTTCCCCATATCATCGGGGGGGATCGCGACCCGAGACTGGTGTGGCATGCGCCCACTCACAAATGGATCATGGCGCTGTATCTGGATGGGGAGGACTATGCGCTATTCTCGTCCCCCGATCTCTAACAATGGACACAGCTTCAGACGGTGCACTTCCCCGGCTCCAGCGAATGCCCTGATTTCTTCGAGATGCCGATTGAAGGCGACAAGAACACGCGTAAGTGGGTGTTTACGGGAGCCAACGGGCATTACTTGATCGGATCGTTCGACGGCATAAAGTTCACGCCGGAAGTGGGGCCGATTACGGCGGATTACGGTGCAAACTACTACGCGGTCCAAACATGGAGCGACATTCCGGCGAAGGACGGACGGCGCATTCAGATCACCTGGATGGCGGGGGGCAATTACCCGCAGATGCCGTTCAATCAGCAGATGAGCTATCCCTGTGAATTGACGCTCCATGAGACGCCGGATGGACTGCGTCTTCATCGCTGGCCGGTCAAAGAGATCGCCGCCCTATACGACAAGGCGCAATCCTGGCGCAACGTGACGGTGCAGCCGGGCACAGGCGCGGTCCACGCGGCCACGGGCGACCTCTGGGATATCCAGGCGGAATTCGAACTCCAGGACGCAAAGGCATTCGGCATACGGGTGCGCAACGAAGAGGTGCGCTACGACGTCGCGGATCAGTCCGTGAATGCTCTCGGGAGGCGCGCTCCATTGAAGCCCATTCACAATAAGGTTGTATTGCGCCTGCTGGTGGATCGCACTTCGCTGGAGGTTTTCGGCAACCATGGAGAGGCGTCGCTCACGTCATGCTTCCTTCCCCGTCTCAAGGATCTGGGCTGGTCGGTCTATTCCGAAGGCGGCGCGGTGAAAGTTATTTCGCTGACGGCGCATCCGCTCCACTCTGCATGGAAGGTGGATGCTCGCTAGCGGTGAAACCTTTCGGCCCCAACCAACGTCCGGAGGGATGTGAAGCACGGTCCTTATGAGGCACATGGGAGCCCAGGTCTGGATATATTGAAGACGAACGGAGTTTTTCCGCAACGGAACGTGCTGGAGGCGCTTGAGCAAGTTGGAGATACGGAGAGTTTGACTGTCGTGGAGAAAGTGGCGCAGGGCGACCGGCTGCTTGTCGTACGGCAGGCCGCGCAAGAGTGCCTGCCCTTTCTCTAGGCCCGTGTAGAGCAGCTGGGCTTACCGTGATCTTTACTTGCGTACGAACTGATAGTACTTGTGGCCGTTCCTGGTCACGGTTTTGCGCACATAGTGCTGTCCGTTTCGGTCGAAGGACGAACGGTCAAAAGCCGCGGCCCGCGCATGGTCGATCTTGCTCTGGCTCTTACGGTCATGCTCATAGCGGCTGAGCGAATAGAGTGCTCCTGCCGCTCCGGCAAAAGTGACTACCTTGTCATGCCTCAGCAGGCCGTAGAGTGTAGCCGCTCCGCCTCCGATGGCGAGGTTACGCCATTGGTTCTTCGTCTGCTGCCGGTGATGCGAAGCGTCCGCCGAGTTGCTTTGCGCCGAGGCGGCGATCGGCATGAGAGCAGAGCCACTGAGCGCGATCACGGCCATCAGACCTGCACATGTTTTTTGAACCTTCATCGTCTTCTCCTCTTCCTATTCGATGTAAGTCGAGCAGGACCGTAGCATATACATTCTATGACGAAGATTATACCCGACTGTGACCGTGCTTTCCGATTTACATGAAAGGCATTCTTCCGGCATGCACTATTGCGTCGGCTTTAACGATGCAATAAGGTCTTCCAGTGCCGTCTTGTTACGATCCGAGGCGAACGGTTTGTCAGGAGCTGGCGGCGCTCCGCGGCCCGCTGCCATTCCGCCGCCTGCCATTCCGCCGCCTGCCGTTCCGCCGCCTGCCATTCCGCCGCCTGCCATTCCGCCGCCTGCCATTCCGCCGCCTGCCGTTCCGCCGCCTGCCATTCCGCCGCCTGCCATTCCGCCGCCTGCCATTCCGCCGCCTGCCATTCCGCCGCCTGCCGGCCTACCCCCGCCGCCCCGGGCAGGCTGCAATGTCTGAAGAGCCTGCTTTTGGTCTTCTGTCAGAACGGCTTCCACGGCCGCCAACTTGGCCGCCGCTTCCGCCTCCGGTAGTTTGTCGGCCGCCTGGATATCCTGGGCGATGGGCAGCAATCTCTGAGTTTGCTCCGCCGTCAAGCCTTTGTTCTGCGCCTTCTCCAACATCGCCAATCCCCGAACCGTGCGCGATAAAGAGGCGCCGCTCGATTGCTGCCCACCTCCCATGCCGCCGCCCGGCATGCCACCTGGCGAGGTGGCGGAACTACTCTGTGATGCGCCGACCGAAGAATGGAAGAAATAACCTCCGACTCCTCCGAGGAATAGACTGAATACGATAGGAGCGATCTTGATAAGCGATCCGGATGCTGGTTGGGACATGATTGTTCTCCTCTGCGAGTGTAACCGCTTTCCCATAAGAGTAGGCGAGTTGGGACATTAGAAGCCGAAAGTAGACGTGCGCGCATATAATTACGACATTCTCCAGCAAACAATCTCTTTCCTGCACTCGCCACTCGCCGGGAAAGGAGGATTCTGTTCCGACAAAGCGAAACGGGCAAGTAAAAGAGCATGCAAGTAGTTGCTTCAGGCTAAACGATAGAAACTGACGCCCGAATAGCGGTGTTCGCGGGAGGGACGGATGGCAGGAAACGACAATTCCGAACTGTTGGAGATCGCGGGGCAACGGTACAAGGATCTATTGCAAGAAGTGCATCGTGTCATCATCGGGCAGGACGACGTGGTGCAGAACCTCGTGAGCGCCCTGTTCGCGCGGGGGCATTGCCTGCTCATCGGAGTTCCCGGTCTCGCCAAAACGCTGCTCGTCAAGTCCATTGCGCAATGCCTCTCCTGGGACTTTAAACGCATCCAGTTTACGCCCGATCTCATGCCGAGCGATATCCTCGGCACCGAAATCCTCGACTCCAATCCCGGCGTCGAACAACGCAACCTTCGATTTGTCAAAGGCCCCATCTTCGCGAACATCATCCTGGCCGACGAGATCAACCGCACGCCTCCGAAAACCCAAAGCGCCCTGCTCGAGGCGATGCAGGAGTACGCCGTCACGGTCGGCGGCAGAACATTGCCCATCGAACCGCCATTTTTTGTGGTGGCAACGCAAAACCCCATCGAGCAGGAAGGAACTTACCCGTTGCCGGAAGCGCAACTGGACCGGTTCATGTATGCGCTTCAGGTCGGCTACCCTTCCATGGAAGAGGAAGAGACGATCGCGGTCAATACGACATCAGACGAACCGTATATCCCAAAACCAGTTTGCAGCCGCGCTGAAATCCTCCAATTCCAACACCTCGTACGTCAGATACCCGTATCGCCGCATGTCGTCAAGTACGCCGTCTCCCTTGCACGCGCCACACGACCCGATTCTCCTGAAGCCAGGCCGATCATAAAGAAGTATGCCCAATGGGGCGCGGGCCCGCGTGCGTCACAGTACATGTTGCTGGGCGCCAAAGCGCTCGCCGTGCTGCAGGGCAACCCGACTCCGTCCGCCAATGATGTCCGCCAGGTCGCGCCGCTTATATTGCAGCATCGCATCATTCTGAATTACGCCGCCATCGCCGACGATGTAACGTCTGCGGATCTGGTAAAGGACGTGCTTCAGGGGGTTCGTGAGCCCGCGTACGCGACGCATTAGAAGAGGGCAGGCCAGCCACATGGATAAGGTCGTAACAAGTCCGTCGGACCGGCGGAAATTTCTCCAGGTCACGGATCTGCGCCGGCTTCAAAACCTGCAATTCGCGGCGAAACTAATCGTCGAAGGATTCTACCAGGGCAAGCACCGGTCCCCATTCTACGACTCTTCTGCCGAGTTTGCCGATTATCGCCCCTACACCCACGGCGACGAGATCCGCACTATCGATTGGCGCGCTTACGCGCGCACCGATCGCTACTATATCAAACTGTTCCGCAAAGAAACAGATATGAACTGTTTTCTCCTTGTGGATACCAGCAACTCCATGGCCTATCGTGGCGACCAAAGCGGTGCGCTCAGCAAGTTGGAGTACGCCAGTTATCTCGTGGCCGGGCTTGCCTATCTCATCATCCAGCAGGGCGATAAAGCCAGCGTCGCTCTCGGAAGCGACAAGCTCGAAGCATGCGTTCCGGCCGGCGGCACCCCGCAGAACCTACAGCGCATCCTCGTCGCGCTTGAACGGGCCTCCCCCACCGGCCCGACGGGCCTCGCCACCACGCTAAAGGGCCTGTTCGGGACCACGAAGCGCAAAGGACTGCTCGTCGTCGTGTCGGACTTCCTCGACGATCCCACCGAGATTTTTTCCGCGCTCAGCATGTTCACGCACAAAGGATTCGCCGTACTTTTGTTTCAAGTGCTGACCGATGCGGAACTGAATCTGCCCCCGATCGACAGCGCGTTATTTGAAGACATGGAGTCGTCCGCGTTTGTCGTGGCGGAGCCAAGCGCGGTCCGTACCGCCTATCAGGCCGAATTGCAGGCGTTTCTGCATGAGATGGAAAGCAACGCGAAGGCCCGGCATATCTACTATCAGCTTGTCACTACTTCCGAGCCCTATTACACGGCGCTCGAAGCCTACCTTTCCGTGCGCAGAAGAGGTTGATTCGGGAAATCTGAATGATGACACCGTTGAATCCGGACCTGCTTCCCTGGCTTTCCGCAGCGGGCATTCCGCTGGCGATCCATCTACTCACACGCCGAACACGGGTGCGCGCTCCCTTGCCTACCGTCCGCTTCCTTCAGCGCGCCATCGCCCATCAGAGCCGGCTATTCCGACTGCGACATCTCGTGTTGCTCCTCCTGCGTATGTTCGCCATCGCTGCCCTGGTGCTTGCCTTTGTCAAGCCGACAATGAACTCCCGCCTTGGCACGACCGGCGCCGAGCGAACGGCCGTTATTTTGGTCCTCGATACAAGCGCCAGCATGAGCTACAGCGCCGGAGGCGTTTCGGCCTTCACCAGCGCCCGCAACGAAGCGATCAAAGTGCTTGCAGGCCTGAAACCGGGTGACGAAGCGAATATTATTCTGTGCGACTCACAGCCCAAGGCGCTCTTGACCGATCCCGCGAGCGATCTGGGCGCGCTGGAAAGCGGCCTTCGTTCCGCTCAGGTAAGTGAAGAGCGGGCGGAGCCCGTGGCGGCGATCAACCTGGCCGTGGAGCAGTTGGCGAAAGCGAAGAGTAAAACCAAGCGGCTCTACCTTTTCTCCGATTTCCAGCGTACAAACTGGGCCAGTGTCAAGTTTGAAGCGGTGCCGGCCACAACGCAGATCTTGTTTGTCGCGGCCAACGCCGGAAGAACCCAAAATGGCGGGATAACGGCCATGCACCTCTATCCGACCACGCCGCACGTGGGAGAGCCCATTCTGGTGGAGTGCGATGTCTTCAACTCCACGGATGGCGCCCGGCATACCCCCGTGACTCTGACGCTTTCGAACGGCGGCCGCGCGACTCAGAACCTGGACATGGCGCCATACTCCAGTGCAACCGCGACCTTCACGTTTCAGTTCGATACCCCGGAAGAGGTGGAATGCACCGCCAGCCTTCCATCCGACAATATGCCGATCGACGACAGCAGGCGGATCATTATCGACCTGCGACGCATGCCGACCGTCGTCCTGATCACCGACGAAGATGCAAACAAAGCGCCAAATGGCGCGTTCTTCGTCGCGCGGGCCCTGCGACCGGATCCAAACGGGCAGGCGGGCTTCCGCGTCATCCCGGTCAAGCCGGAGGATCTTAACAATCCCTTGCTGCATGCGGCGGACGTCGTGATCGTTTGTGACGCACCACAGATGCCCGATCTACAGTACCAGGCGCTCAGTCGATATGCGACGAACGGGGGCAATCTACTCTGGTTTTTATACGGCGCGAATATCGGCGCGCAGATCAACTCTCTCGGCCGCCAACTTCCTTCTGCGGAACCTTTGCCGCTTCAGGTGGACCATGTAGTCAATTTGAGTGGAAACGGCAAGGGCTATGTTACGCTGACCGAGGCGCGCTATGAAAGTCCGCTGCTCAAGGCTTTCAAGGATCCGGCAGCCGCAGACTTGAGCCGCATCCACTTCACGCGGATCTGCACCACCAGCGAGGTCGATCCACGTGCCGAAACGCTGCTTAAATTCGACGACGGAACCGCCGCGGCCGTCCGAACCGGCGAGGGCGGCGGTAACCTGCTGCTCGTCAATATGTCGCCCGACCCCGGCTGGAGCGACCTTGCGCGACAGCAAGCATTCCTTCCGCTGCTTCACGAGTTTCTAAAGGGTCTCCTTGCCCATGAACTGGGCGCGCACGAATTTCTCGCCGGAGGGATGGCTTCGGCTACGCTTCAAACCGGGGCGGGGAGTCCGCTTGCTCATGTCACCTGTACCGGCCCGGACGGGAATGTGAACGTAACGGCCGATCCAGTGACTGGCTCCGTAGTCGTTGACCATACCAAAAGGTGTGGATTTTACCCTATCGTCGCGGATGGCAGACCGGCCGGCGACATCGCCGTCAACCTGAGCGCGGACGAAACCGATCTACGCACCATAGACCCGCGTGAGCTGGAATCCGATCGGCGAAGGCAGAACTCGTACGTTGCCGGCACCGGAGCAGCGGATGTAGATGTCGGAGACCTCGGCAAAGGCCGGCCGCTATGGCATTATTTGCTTTTGGCCGCTCTGCTCTCCCTCTTCGCCGAGCAGTACGTTGGCCAGATGAAGCCGCGTGTGCGCAAATGAGTAGATTTACGGGCTTCGATCCCATCTTTACTCTCCCGCAGGTCGTGCTGCTCATTGCCCTCGTGATCGCCACCGCAGCCTGGCTGTACAGGCGTGCGATCGCGGGCCAGGGCAGTAGACCGAACGCAATGCGTGCATTGGCAGGTCTCCGCGTGTTGGTCGTTGCCGCCATCGCGGCCCTCCTGCTTAATCCTGTCGCCACACGCACGAGCCACGATAAAACAAAGCCGCCACTGTTAATCCTGATGGACTCCTCACATAGCATGGCGATTCATGATGTAGACGGCAGGCAGCGATTCGATGCCGGGAAATCGGCCACCCTGGAAGATCCGGAACTGATGCGCCGGCTGCGTGCACAGTACGACTGTCGCCTTTTGCGTCTGGCGGACACCGCTGTACCGCAGGATGTCGACGCGTTCCTCAAGACGGCGCGGCCTGACGGCGCGCACACGCACATCGGCGAATCGATACTCTCCGCACTCGGAGGGGTATCGAACGCGTCGTCCGGAGGCCTGCTGCTCGTTTCTGACGGGCGCAACAACGGGGATGCGGATCCCATCAGAGCGGCGCATGAGGCAAAGGCACGGAAATTTCCCATTTTTACGCTCTGTTTGGGCGACACGAAACGAACGCCGGACGTGTCCGTGGTCAACCACAGGCCACAGGTATTCGCGGTCCCGGAACAGCAAGTTGCGCTGGCGGCCGAGGTGCGAAGCGTTGGCTACGGAGGACAGCCGGCGCAAGTCGATCTCCTACGGACAGGCAAAGTGGTGCAGACGAAAGTCGTTCAACTCGACGACCACAAGCTGGTTCCGATATCCTTCGACGTGCATGAAAGCCAGCAGGGGACCTATCGATATGGGTTCTCGATACGCCCGCTGCCAAAGGAACTCACGACCAGCAACAACCGCAGCTCGGTGTTCGTGCAGGTGTTGAAATCGAGGGTGCGCGTTCTCGTGCTCGAGGGGCGGCCAGGCTGGGACGCGAAATTCCTTCTGAAGGCGTTGCGCACCGATCCGAGCATCGACGTCGATGCGATTTTTAAGGTGACCAATGAGAAGTACTTCGCGATCATGGGTTCGGCGCAGACGGATTCGCAGTCGTCCGCAAAGGTGAAAATTCCGAAAACTCCCACAGAACTGGCCCGGTACGACGTGGTGATCATCGGCAAAGGGTACGAAGAGTTCTTCGATGCCAGAGATACGGAAGCGCTCAAGAGTTTCGTATCCGACCACGCCGGCAACCTGATCTTTCTGCGAGGCAGACCGGATGAACGCACGGAAGCGCTGCGCGGTCTCGAACCGATCCAGTGGAGCACCGAAGAGATCGACAATATTCGGATGCAGCTTACGGAAGAGGGCCAGCGCAATCCCGCCTTCAACTTCACTTCCGCGCAGAGCCCGCAGGACGCCGTGCAGAAACTGCCGAACATGATCAGCGCCACCAAAGTCGTCGGGGAAAAGGCGTTGTCGGTGGTTCTTGCGCGGGCGGTCGGAGTTCCTTCGGGCGGGGCGAGCACGGAAAACAAGGAGATGGCGGTCCTTGCTTACCAGACCTACGGCCAGGGAAAGGTGCTGTCGCTGGTCGGGGAGGGTCTGTGGCGATGGGCATTGCTGCCGCCTGAGCTGAAGGATTATGGCGCTTGCTACTCCGACTTCTGGACACAGTTAGTTCGTTGGATGGTAAATCAGTCGGACTTCCTGCCGGGCCAGGATGTCTCGCTCAAGACGGACCACGCGACGTACACTTCCGGCGATACGGTAAATCTGATGGCCTTCGTGCGCGGTAAGGTGCCAACGTCGCTACCGCCTGTAACGATCACGCAGCCGGACGGTCAGACCGCGCACATCGCGCTGGGAAAGGCCGGGAATCAGGCGGACTTCGCCGGCACATACCGGCCACAAACTGCCGGGGAGTACCTGGCCAGTCTCGATCGGCCCGGCGGGGGTTCCCTGATCGTTCCGTTCAGTGTCTACCCGAACAGCGAGGAGGACCTGGTGACAGCCGCAGATCCGGATCTTATGCGTCAGATCACGCACGAAGCGGGTGGGGAAGCGCTCACATTAGACAATAT
>JBBRKX010000110.1:0-9304 GCA_038231675.1 Chthonomonadales bacterium
AAGCCACCGGCGGGTGGCGGCGAGTCAGCGGGACCGGAATGGATGTCGACCTGATCGAAGCGGCCATTACACCCGCCACGAAGGCTATAATCCCCGTCCATCTGAACGGGCGCATTTGCGATATGGACCGATTGATGGAGATTGCGGAACGCCGCAACCTTATTGTCATAGAAGATTCCGCACAGGCTCTGGGAGCAACCTTCGACGGAAAGGGCGGCGGCGCGTGGGGACTGGCGGGTTGCTTCAGCTTTTATCCCGCAAAACTGCTGGGCGCATTCGGGGACGCAGGTGCGGTCGTGACCAATAGCGAAGAGATCGCTCAGAAAGTGATGTCCCTTCGCGACCACGGCCGGATGCCGGACGGCAATCTCTCCGGATGGTCCTATAACTGCCGTATGGACAACCTCCATGCTGCGCTATTGGACCTGAAATTAAAGCGACTGCCGGAGTGGCTGGATCGTCGACGCGCTTTGGCGAAGATTTATGATGAGCAGCTTGCGTGCATTCCCCAGGTGAAGCTGCCCCCGGCTCCCGATACGGAGGGGCGACGCCATGACGTCTTCCAGAACTATGAGGTCGAAGTCGAAGATCGCGGTGAGTTGGTGTCCCATCTCAAGTCCACCGGTATCGAGACGATGATCACATGGGGAGGCCGCGCGGTCCACCAATTTGAAGCCCTGGGATTGTCTCATTTTCAACTGCCTCGCACGGAGGCGCTTTTCAAAAAAGTTCTCATGCTCCCGATGCATCCTGAGCTTGACGACCAGCAGGTCGCCTATGTCGCGGCTGCCATCCGGCAGTTTTACGCACGCCGATAGCACATGACCGTGTAATGGAGTGCCTTCCCATGTCCATCAGTACAACCAGCCAATCGGCAGCTTCCGTGAGAAGACATTATTGGCAATTTGTGGCGCTCTTGCGTCGACACGCCCTGTTTCTTTATCCGAAGCGCATGGCTCTTATGGCATTCGATGCCGCTTGTGCGGGCAGTGCCGCCTATCTTGCCCTTGCGCTATATCTCGATGTGGTGCTTTTGCCCGCGCAATGGAACCGATTATACCTCGCCGTGCTGGCGCCCTCCATCGTGTGTCCGGTGGCCATGTTGCTTTGCTTCCAGGTGTATCGTATAGCCTCACGATACACGGGTCGAAGAGATGTTCTTGTGATTGCCGGGGCAACGCTCACCAGCACTATTCTTATCTGGAGCTATCTGGCCCTCACAGGCGTCCGCTCCTATCCGGTCAGCGCGCTCCTGATCGCCGGATGCTTAAACTTCCTCATGGCAGCCGGCAGCCGCGCGGTATATCGTTTCTATATGGAACTTTCGGCCGGGCAGTCCCCGGAAAAGCAAGGAAAACCCCGCAGAGTCTTGATCGCCGGCGCGGGAGCCAGTGGAGCGGCATTGGCGAAAGAGATTCGCAGACAGCCCTCGTCGGGACTTCAACTCGTGGGATTCGTGGACGATGCACTCGCGAAACGCCGTTCGTTAATCGATGGAATTCCAGTCCTTGGAACCCTCGAGGCTATCCGAAAAAGCGTGGTGGAAAAAGATATCGGTCTGGTTATCATCGCCATTCCCTCCGCTTCAAGTCGACTTATCCGCGATATCACCCTGCGTTGCGATGGCCTCGACACACGCATCCAGGTTGCGCCGGGCCTTACCGGGTTGAAAGAGACAAACAGACTCGACGGTCTCCGGGATGTCTCGATCGAAGACCTTCTCAATCGTAAGCCGATTGTTGTCGATCCAAGTGAGATCGCGGGTTACCTCACCGGCGAACGGGTGCTGATCACGGGAGCCGGGGGCTCGATCGGTTCCGAGTTGGTCCGGCAGATTGTTTCCATGCGTCCCGCCAAACTGTTCTTGCTAGGCCGGGGCGAAAACTCGCTGTTTGAAATTGAGCAGGAGCTTCGCAGCGAGCATGGTATTTGCCCTACCTGCCTTATCGCCGACATACGCGATTACGAACGGATCAACCGTCTGTTCGACGCACATCGCCCCACTGTCGTTTTTCACGCTGCGGCGCACAAGCACGTTCCCATGATGGAAGCAAACCCGGAAGAGGCCGTCACAAACAACATTTTGGGCACGCGTAATCTTGCCCGACTGTCTAGCGACTACGGCGTAAAACGCTTTGTGATGATCTCCACCGACAAAGCCGTCAATCCCACCAGCGTGATGGGAGTGTCCAAGCGCATCGCGGAAATGACGATCCAGGCGGAAAGCAAAACCAGCAAGACGGAATTCGCCATGGTCCGTTTTGGCAACGTGCTCGGGAGTCGTGGAAGTCTCGTGCCGACTCTTCGAAAACAGATCGCACGCGGCGGTCCTATTACGATCACCGACCCCAACATGGTGCGTTACTTCATGACGATCCCGGAAGCGGTGCAACTCGTGATACAGGCCGGGGCGCTCGGAGGTCATGGCACACTCTACCTGCTCGAGATGGGCGAGCCAGTCAAGATCATCGATCTCGCATACGATCTTATTCGACTTTCCGGGCTCGTCCCCGGCAAGGACATCTCTATCGAGATTACGGGTTTGCGTCCAGGCGAGAAACTATACGAAGAAATGCTTACCGCCGAGGAAGGCGCCACCATCACGCGCCATGAGCGCATCTATGCGGCGGCGCCGTCCGAATTTTCGATCGGACCCTTCAGCGCAAAAGTCGATGCCTTGATTGCCGCGGCCGAATCCGGCCGGACCGTGGAGGTTCTCACTCGATTGAAACAGATCGAGCCTACGTATGTCGGCATATCCGATATCGCCGTCGTCGCTGCGTGAGAGTTAGGAACTATCAGTACCATGAACCCAATCAAATCGCTATCCAGAGGCTGGATCCGACGCGCAATAACCCTCACCGTCATTGCGGGAGCGGCCATACCGGCTTATCAAATTTATGCACAGATTCCGACCGACATACCCGAAAAGTCGCGGGCGCCGATCGCGGAACCTTTAGCAGCAAATCCTCTCATTTTGCCCGTGGAAAAACCTGACCTCGTCCAGGACCATGTCAAAACCATAACGACGCCCCGAAGAGTGCGCGATTATCGCGATGGCATGGACGACGCGACTCATAAGCCGAAAAAGGCTGCTTTGCCGCTCTACGGCTACGACTTTTTTCAGCCCGCCAGAGATATCATCGACGCCCATCGTGCGTTTTTGCGTAATCGTTACCAGGGAAAAAACGCCTCTCCGGCGTCTAAGCGGGCAATGTCCGACGCGACAAAGACCGATGGCCGCGCCAAGTCCGACGCTCGCACCAAGACCAGCGCGCAAGATTCGGATACCGACACGCGCACAGACGAGAATAACCCCATCGATAAGCCGGATCGATCTACAAAGGATGACACCGATACTGCTTTTCCTAAAGTAGTGCCCGATCCTGATAAAGCTGACCGGGACCAGGCGGCGGAGGACTCTGCGGCAACCGCCGGATCGGCATCCGGCTCCGGCCTCGATACACTAACGGTTGACAAAACTCAAAGAGAAACGGGCACGGATCGGACCGGAGCCGTCCGGCGCGTCCGGCCTGCGAGCCCCAATACGGAAGACAGTGCGGCCTCTGAAACAGACCCGCGGCAACCTGAGGGGCCCAGTGATCCAGGAGCGATCAACGCCTACGGCAACCTTGCGGACCCTCTTTCGCAGTTGTATCGCGATGTGACCGCCAGTGTTCCGGCGGGGTACGCTCTCGCTCCCGGCGACACGCTTACGATCCGCATCTGGTCCGCTCGCCAGGAAGCCAAAACTGCCCAATACCGCGTCGATGGCCAGGGCGCAATTCTGGTGCCTCAAGTCGGCCCGCTGGTGGTGCGCGGTCAAACGCTCGATCAGGCGGAAAAAAACCTGCGCACCCAGTTGCGTCGTTACCTGAACGGCGCGGAAGTCTCGTTGGCGCTGGACAAGCTCAGGACGATCCAGATCACCGTGTCGGGAAAGGCGTATCTGCCGGGATCGTACACCGTCCCATTCACCGCGACGGCGAACAACGTGCTGTACGCCGCCGGGGGCCCGAGGGAAGACGGTGCATTGCGCAACGTCCAGGTTCGACGACAGGGAAAGCTGGTTGGCTCCATCGATGTCTATCAGCTTCTCATCGGCGGGAACCAGGAGGATATCCCGTTGCAATCCGGGGACATTCTCTATATCCCGCCTCATCAGATGCGCGTCACCGTCTCCGGCGAGGTGCTGAACCCGGCGATCTACGAACTCAAGAAGGACGAGACATTGCGTGACGCGCTGCAATATGCAGGCGGCGTCAAATCTTCCGGCGTAGAGCAGCACGTTCAAGTCACCACCCTAGTCCCTGGCGATGCGCGGGTTCTCAAGGATATCAACCTCAAGGAGGCGGAGGTAGACCATCTCGCCCTCTACGACGGCGACACCGTGGAAATATTCTCCCTGCGACGCGAACTCGCAAACCGAATCACCATTGAAGGAGCCGTGGATCAACCCGGTGATTATGCGCTGACACCTGGAATGCATATCTCGGAACTGCTTCAAAAGGCGCGAGGTCCGCTGGGAGAAGCGTACACACGGCGCGCAGATCTGTACCGGTGGAACAACGATAATACGACAACTCTGATTCCTGTCGATCTTGACAAAGCGCAGAAAGGCGATCCATCGTCTGATCTATCGCTCGTTAAATGGGATCGTCTGAAGGTGTATTCTCGTCAGGAGATCGCATGGACGGGAGACCGCAAAGTGACGATCAAAGGCGCGGTGCAGCGGCCAGGCATATATACTCTCCGGGACAAAATGCGCATCAGCGACCTGATGTTGGTCGCCGGTGGCCCCGTACCGGACGCTCATCTCGAACGCGCGGTTTTGCTCCATCAGCGAGGGGATGGCTCCTTCGCCTATGATTATGTGAATATCAGCGACGCGATACATGAGACGGCTGGTCAAGACGCCGCCCTGCAGGACAACGATGTGCTTTCCGTGTATAAGACGGGCGAAGCCCAGTTCGAGGCCAAGCACACGGTTTCCATTCGGGGCGCGGTCGTTGCGCCGGGCGAATATCCGCGCGGCGACGGGATGAAGTTGAACGACCTCCTCAAGAACGTCGGCGGACTACGGCCCGAGGCGGGAGGCCGAATTGCGATTGCCCACGCCCGACGGGCGATGGATGCAACCGACGCCACTTTAAACGTCGTATCGGTTCGGCTTGATGATCGCCGCCTATGTAGTGCGGGAGATAATATCAGTCTGGAAGATGGAGATGTGGTCACCGTACAGGCAACAGGGAACTTCGTGGATCACGTGCGGGTGATCACGGTGCAGGGCGCGGTAAACACACCGGGCCCCATCATCCTCTCCGGCGCCAAAACGCGACTGAGCGATGTGATAAAGCAGGCAGGCGGGCTTCGCGCCGAAGCCTTTCCGCAGGGGGCGGAATTTACGCGAGATCCTGCCATGATGGCTACGACAGGGCAGCGCGGACTCACCGACATCATTGGGAGTCTCAACGATGTCATGAATATAAACGCGTACAATCGGGAGCGCGGAAAGTCCTACGTCGAGCGCATCAAGGCTATCGGCGCCGCCAGCCAGGGCGGATCTACCAGTAGCCTTATTCCGGGATTAGGCGGTTCCTCGGCAAGCGCGACCCCCAATCCTGGGATCGGGGCGCTGACGGGTCAATTGTCTCAGACCGATCTCGTTTCTCCCGCCAGGCGACTGAAGCCCGAGGAAATGGCCCCGAGCGGCATAATCGCAGTCAACCTGCCGGACGCTCTGAAGCATCCCGGCGGGACCGACGATATCTTGCTCGTGGATGGAGATACCATCACCATTCCACTAACACCGACTACGGTGCAGGTGGTAGGAGCGGTCTATTCCGGGCGAGGCGTTTTGTACAAACCAGGAGCACCGATTGAATACTACATCGCTCAGACGGGTGGGTTCGCTCCGGACGCGGCCAGGGATCGTATCGAAGTCATTCATGTAGGCGGCGGCCTGATCCCCGCAGCCAAGGTGCGCACGCTTCAACCGGGAGATGTAATCGTTGTCCCCACACGAGTCCTTGCGGCGAAACTCGAAGGTCACGCTAACGGCTTCGACAGCTTCTTTAGATCGCTTACCAGTTCGGCGATCGTTTTTAAAGTAGCCTCGAGCCTGTTCGGATTATAGCGTGCCGGAAACGCATGCGGCAGAACGGCCCGTCGAAATCGACGGGCCGTTCTGCTTTCTCCACAACCATGGCATGAACCTTACTCTATCCTAACCACTTCACCGGAGTGCATCGAATCGATCGCCGCCGCGATTACTTTTTGCGCCGCGAGACCATCCGCGCCGGAACCATCGACTTGGTCCGGCGAGATGCCATCGCTGACTTGCCGTAGAAAACAATGGATTCGCTCACGAAAGGTGTCGTTGAAATCACGATACCCCCCGAACACCGGATTGGTGTAAACCGCCTTCGTGAGATCGTCGGCTGGATACAGCGTCGCTTCCCGCCACATATCGTCCAGAACAAAACGTCCCAATGTGCCCGCGACCTCGCAGCGCTCCATCGGATGCCCCCGTCCAATATCGTAGCTGCTGGTCAAATGCCCGACCATCCCATTTGCCAGCTGAAAGTTAAACGACGCCGTGGACCATAACTCCCGTCCCGGGGCCTTCATCGCAAAGCACTGGACGGCAGTGATGTCGCCGCAAAAGTGGCGGATCAGGTCCACGGAATGCGGATTAAGCGCTTTAAGATGAAAATAGGGCGATCCAAACTCGCCGGGTTTTCCGATCCAGAGAGCGACATTTACAAACAGAAGGGGACCGATCTTGCCTGCATCGAGCCAGTGTTTGGCTATCCGCGCCGCCGGAGTAAAGCGATGGTTGAAATCTATGCCGAAGCAACGCTTTCGCTCCCGGGCGACTCGCACCATCTCAATGGCCCGATCGATCTCGTTGCTGATCGGCTTTTCACATAACACATGGCATCCCGCCTCGAGAGCCTGAAGGGTTGCCTCATAGTGATCGCTGGAATATTCGAACCCGCCGGTAGCGACACTGCACACATCGGGTGAAAGCGATTCGAGCATCTCCCCCATCTGAGTAAACCATTGGACCCCCAATCGTTCCCCCGCCCGGCGAGCCCGGTCCGCGTCCCGATCGCAGACGCCCAGGAGTGTGGCCAGAGAGTCCGCCTGGTAGATGTCCGCATGGAGATTGCCGATCGGCCCAAGACCAATGACGCATACACGCAACATAATCGATTCCACACCCCTTCTTGTACTGTTCCCTATTTTCCCAACCCCGCGTCGGCCTTTCTGCGTACGTAGAGTGCATGAAAGCTCAGGCCAACAACCGTGCTTCCACGAGTTGCGCGGCAAGGAGGCCTGCTGCGGTGGCGGCGAGAAAGAAAGAACGTTCTTCCGAGATCTGCCTTCCCATCGTGGTTACTTCCAAACCGCTGCCGACCAGCGATTCGAGCGCCTGATCCGCATCGATGGTGATCGGATCGTGATGATCCAGAATGCCATGTTGGAAGAGAGCGGCATCCACGATCCTTGCTTCGCGCTCCGTCAGGCGCGGCAGTGCAATAAACGCGCGCGCCCGGGCGACACGCTTCAGCACCGTGATCGTATGATGACTGAGCCCCTGGTGCCTCTCGCGGGCATCCGCAAAGCTTATTCGTGCCGCGACGATCGGAACTCCTCCCAGCGAAGCAGTCGCGTTCACTGCAAGCCCCTGATCCACGCCGGAAAATCCCATGCGGGTTCCCGTGCCCACATTTCCAGGTCCCTGTGCGACGACCACCAGATCGGCTCCGGCGACCTCTTTTGCGGCAAGGAGAGCGGAGTAGAGATTCACGGCCTCGAAATCCCCGCCGAACGCATGACCGCATGTGATCGTGACATCCAACATGCCACGGGATTTCATTTCCGGAACCAGGCGGCTCAGCGCCATCGGCAGGGCGGCGCCATCGGTCATGATATAGACGATTCGGATTGGGCGCCGGATAAGACTGCGCTCCATTGCCCATCGCGCGGCCGCGCATATGGCGGCCATTTGACTGTGAAGTTCCGCGCATACAACCGGGAGATCATTGAGTTCGGAAGCGGACACAAGCGTGGTGTGATGGGGGCTTTCCGGCGCTTCGATCGACAATACCGGCATTTGCAGCGGGGTATATCGCAATTTCAGGATATGGCCGGCGACACCTGGAATTTCGCCGATTGCATCGATACGCCCAATGACGAAATCGAGTCCTCCCGTGCCTAGCCGCATCTCCACGGCCACCGTATTGAGCAGAACGCGATCTCCGACCTCCAGCCGTCCGGTAAGAGAAATGAGATTCAAAGCACGGCGTGGCGTGGATGCCGACGATTTCGCCGGATCTGTATCGCCTGCATCCGGATCGAGCCGTGTCAGCACTTCTTGAGCGCCGGGCCTGTCCGCAATGATGGCCTCTATGCGACCAAACGCGCGCTGTCTCATCTCTTCATCCCGTGATCTTAATCCTATGCGCCAGGTTTATCCCGTATTAAAGCGACACGGTACATCGGACTCCGCCGGAGTGCGACATCGTGGCCTACTTCCAGGCCGATCGCGCGCGACATTTCGCCATATTCGAACACGGAGTAAGCGCGCAATACGGAGGCCGGGCCATCATGGCGAGTAAGACGATTCATTCCGGCAACCGAAGAGATCGCGCGAATGAGCAGCCAGGCCGACCAGGCCCGCCGTAAGTCGTTTACAAGCCAACCCCGGCGCGCTACGCGCTCCATCTCTCGGAGCGCCGCGACGCTGCCCTCGAAGCCGAAGTGGTGAAATGCCAGCGAGCACAGGACATAGTCAAAGCTTCCATCGGGAAACGGTAGATGAAATGCGTTTCCCCGCACCAATCGAATCGCGTCCACCGTTCCAACTTTTTCCCGGGCGAACCGGAGAATCGGGGCGCTATAATCCAGTCCCACGATCTGCACAGGCACATGAAACGCCCTACCGGCGTAGAGCACGGCCTCCGGCAAATCTCCGGAGCCCGTTGCCACGTCGAGGAATGAGATGGTCTCTCCAGGACGGCGTGTATGCTCTCGCCGAAGCCAGCGTCGAGCCTGCCTGGTCACTACGGGAGTGCCGCCTAGAAAACGATTAGCGCGCCTCACATCCGTCATGCTGGCGCGAAAGTCTTCGTACGGCTGGTCCTCCTGGTCGATCAGCTCAGGTTCGTCGATTCGAGGAGGCGTATCAAAATCTAGTCGGCGCGCCATGATATCATTCGTTTCTCAGATGTCTCGGGCCTACGGATACAAGATGCTCCATTATAGCATGGAATTTTTCATGGAATAGTCCGCTTAC
>JBBRKX010000111.1:0-9289 GCA_038231675.1 Chthonomonadales bacterium
ACCAAGCTCTTTGTCAACTTGCGTCTGGCAATAATCGCACCGGATGTATACCTCGCCGTAGCATTCGTGCTCGCTATCGCCGCCAAGATATTTTTGCCGGTCTTCATTCCATTCATAATAATCTTCTTCAGTAACGCAAGTAGATACTTCCACCCACTTATCACCGGCAGCACAATGAGGGCATAAAATTTTAGGCATTGGCACCCCCTGACTTCAAGCTCTGTACGTCTGCCTCGGGAAGGCTACAGGTTATATATGTACCAACATCCGTCCGTAAAGCACCTGTCAAACTGTACGGCTTTCCTTTAGCATCAATACAGACTGGATTACCGCCGTAGTAGTTGATTTCTTTGAACTTCAGATCATTGGCCATTATACCCTTCTTCACTTCTTCAAGCGTTTGGTATTCGCCAATAAGCTTCATCTTAGTTTTCAAATGAACGTGTAGCAGATATGTCATTTTGTCTCCTAGCTTCTGCCCTGTTTAGTTTTAAACAAGGCGGGCGCAAGGCAGACGGGAAATGTAGAGTTGTCAAAGAACCTCTACTTATATTTTAAACCATATCAAAACATCAGTACAGCCCTATAAACATTGAACAAAACACACTTCCACAAAAGTTATCCACTCTTTTATTTTAGGAAGAAAGGGCTAAGGCTAGCAAAGCATATTCCAGTCTATGGACATTCCAGAATACGCCGCACACACCCTATCCAAAAGGTATGTTCACCACAAGCATTACTGCCTGTCTCCCAGTCACGTTAGCCTTACGGGTGGCTCTATCGGGAGTTCTTCCTTGCCTTTAAAGCGTCAAGCGGCAGACCTAAGCCCAATCTTGGACTAATCATAACATCTTATAAGCCCGCAAGTGGCAGGGCGGGTGGGAAATTCTTTCCTGTCCGCAAAAGACGAATGAGCCTGTATGTAGGTGTGGGTAACTCGTGTTTGTTAAAGATTGGCTGATAATTGTATCTATTGATGTAAGCCATTTGCGTCTCCCTTATATGTATTAATCATACCAAGCTGTCACCTCTTGTCCATATATGTAAAATAGCCAGTATCGTTACTACCTGAAAACTTATCAACAGCCTGCATACCAACTCGAAAGCAAAACCCTAAGACAACCATCAAAACAATCACCAACTCAACCACCGCCACCCACCACACATACCTCTTTCCTGGAAGGAAAGAATTTGAACAAGGGCTTATCCTAATAAAATCTATCTAATTCTAAACAACCTAAAAGAACTCCCGATTAGACAACTACGATAACACCCAAATCTAGTAGTCAATCATTTAGCTATGAACTCGCCAATCAAAACCAACACTACGGCGACAACCAACAACCATATGAACACTGCTTCATACCACATAGCATCTTTCAGTTAATAATCTGACATATCTCTCTCTATACATAAGTTCAACTTACATACATTAACGTCCTTGCCCTTCTAACGTGGAACCAAACGCAACTGCAACTAACTACACAACTCACGTGAGCGGCCTTTTAGCGAACCAAACAACAACAACACAACATACTCCCAAACCACGTCTATTCATCGGAGCGGAGCGTAGAGGACGGCGAAGCCCTAGTTTTTGCGGCGTTCGGCTGTCATTGCCAGGTAAACACTTTCAACATGAACATGCTTAGGATTGTTTATGTAATGATAAATCGGGTAGCGGTCAGGCAGCGGATAATAACGGCGATGAAAGTAACGTACATACAAGTACGGCAAGAGAACGACTGCTTTAATTCGCCGCCAAAGATTGTACACATCAACCCAAGATTGCGGAACACTTCTCTGCCTCTCACTAATGGGCGTGCCTGTGACCTCATGATATAAGCGATGGCAACGGAAACAGAGAAAGTTAACTTTCCACGGGTCATCATAGTCCAGGTGGTTAACCTCTGGGTTATAGCCTCCGCAGACATCGCAGCGGAGCGGAACTCGGAGCTTGCCAGCCTTGATAAGGCGGCTAGTCTCTCGGCGTGTGTCGTTGTGGTTCATGGAAGTGAGCGTTAGCGAATGGGACTGCGAAGCGTAGGTATTTGTTCTGGGGGGACCCGTGCAGGCTGGAAGCGGAGCAACAGCGAGCCGGAGGCAGCCAGACTCCGGATGCCTGCGGGAGCAAGGCCCAAATCACACGGGAACGTAAGTGACTGGAACCGTTAGGGCGGGGGATTTGGGCCTTGCTTGGAAAGCAGGCAGGAGGAGTAGCCAGTTCCGCTGTATTAAGCGGAAAGCAAGTAGATGACGCAAGTCATAGATATATAAACCGATAATATACTAGTTTGCCATCTGATTATACATGCGTTTAGATGTCTCGTAAAGAGACTATGCCCTCGTGAGAGGGGCTTTCCCACACCTTGCCGAAGGGGTCGCCCATCACCTCGTGGTGTATCTCGCCAGGCGTATGGTCTTTGTCTCCAATGACGTGGCGGTGCAGAGCAACCGCGAAGGTTATTTCAGTAACATGAGCCTCACGTCTATACCGTGAAACCAACTCCTTAACACTGGTGAAAAGCCTAACGGTACGGTCAGCGTCATACACGCCCATTGACCAATCTTCAACCGTTATGAGTACGGTGAAAGGCTTATAGCCATTCTCTTGGAAATACTTCACGTAGCGGTCAATCTTAAAGTTCAAAGAGTTCAGGTAATAGGACTCAACAAACTTTGGTTTGTCGCCGTTCTTATCGAAGGCTGGAAGGATAGGATGGTTTCCGCGCTCAACCTCCAAAAACATAGGCTTGCCGTCTATCGAAAGGGCGGCATCATACCGGACTTGGGTATAGGTTTCGTTATCAACGTCCCTGTCCCAGTGTTGTAGTACCCTATTACCGTTCTGGTATTTATGGGGAAACATCACACAGTAAACGTCGGAGACGGCTAGCTCGTGAGCCAGGTTCGCTATACGGGCTTCGTCTTGGTTAGGCCTTGTTTGTCGGCGGCGGGATAGAAAAGGTATCCAAACATCCGAATCATTCTTTCTTTGCGGGAGCACCTTCCACTCCTCCCCCTCCCACCTCTTCAGCATCTTGTGGACGTTCATGTACGAACGAAGGAAATACACTTTTCTTTGGGGGTTTGGTAAGAACACTTGGAGCTCGTTCTTTCGGTTGAACGGCGTCATCTTTGACATCTGTATAGCCGTCAGGGTCTGGTTGAGTGCGAGAGCCCGAAGGATAATCTGCTTTAGGTTTGACAGGTCGCCCTCCAGTAGATTTGATTGTTGCAAATTTGTTGTTGATTTCCCCCTTGGCCTCCGCAAGGGAGATATACCAGGGATTAGAATAAAGCTTCTCTTTAAAACTGAACCGAATGTTATCAGGAACTTTAGGCGTGTAGATGTCGGAGACGTTAAAGGAGAGCGGCGGCTTCTTGTTGTTCTTAATTATGGCGTACTGCCTGCGGAGCTGGCGCGAGACGTAAGCAGCATCTTTGGGGTCTATTTCTCCCCCGTACATCATCTTTGCCATTCGTTCGGAATCTTCGGTCTTCGGGACGTTAAACAGAACTTTTATCTTGGTGCCTACCTCTACGCTTGCCCGAATGTCGTCCCGTTTGAACTGCCCAAAGTGCTGGTGCGCCAAGCTAATTATTAAGCCCGACTTGCGTTCGTTCATCAGGATGTTTTGCACCGCTTCGGTGGTGAACTGCGCCGCCTCGTCAACGTACAAATACATCCGCCCTTTCCAGCCTAGACCTGGTTTGTTCCCTGCCCGCTGCCTCAGCCTGTTAACTGCCCGTATTACTTCGTTGACTATCAGGGAGCCTAAAAACTGTTGCTGTGGTTCATCGTAAAGCTGTCCCCGGTACAGGTTAACTAAAATAAGCCAGTTATCGGCTATCAGGTCGTAAAAGTTTATACAGGGTTCTGACTTACAAAATAGATAACCTAGTGGTTCAGTAAACAAAGGGTCTAAACGCCTACTGGTGGTTTCAAAGTCCTTGTAGACGGTCGGGCTCTTAGTCTCGAAGATATGCTTTAAGGCTATCTGGTACGCCATGTATGGGTAATCCCGCCTCATGTTATCAAGTACCTCATGGCGTACTTTGAGATACCTGGGCTCGTCTCTGGCGGTTAGCGAAATGGCGTCAAACAGGGGACGGTTATTACAATGCAGAGCCGCGATGACTGCCGGAAGATACTTTTGGATTATCGCGGTCGTAGACCAGTTCTCAGTCCCCCATACGCTACGGACGACTGACATAAAGTTTCCCACATCCGCGCCGACGGGAGCTTTGTAATGGATGGGATTTAAGATGGGTATTGGGGTTTTGTGCTTTGAGAATACATCCTGTAGGTCTATCAGGCAAACCCTTTCAAACCCTTGCTTGATGCAGTGGTTTAATATGGCGTTCATTGTCTCGCCCCGGTTAGTGGGGTCTAAGAGGCAAACGCCGACGTTAAACTCATCGGGCTTTTTAAGGAATAATCTTATATCTTGGGAAATCAACAGCTCAAGTAATTTCGATTTGCCCTCGCCGGTCGTACCCAATATATGGGAGTGGGCTTCCCGGTCTTCTTCGGTTAGGAGTATGGCTCCTTCGGTATCGGACATCCCTATTTCCCTTATCGGGAAGTGGGAATGTTCCTGCTCAACCAGTTCCTTTATTATGTGCTGCGCCGTCTTCCTCCTCGTGTACTCCTTGTACGTCTTCCCCGTCTCCCGCCGAAAGGAGGTGTCTCTCCATTTGCTCACGGTGCGCCTTCCTAAACTTTTCTATCGTTACATCAACCTCGTCAACCGCTATCTTTTTGCTGTAGTCGTCCATGCTGGGGTCGTTATGCAATCCTGTACGAAGCCTCAAAAGAGAATGAATCTCGTCCAGGGTTCCCACGGCAGTTTTGTGGTCCATCAGTCTTTTGACCAAGGCGGCTTTTAAATCGATTTCTACTTCTTTGGCGTATCCTTTCAGTCGCGATTCCTCAAGCAAATCTTTGTTGGCGGCTTCAATCGGACCAAGAAGTTTCTTTTCATTTAGAGCGTTCAACTGTGTGGGAAGAATGCCCAGTTTCCCGGCTTTTGCAATCTGCGCTAACTGGTGAGGATGGGCTGCGGCATTTTGCTGAGCACCTATTATCTGCGATTGCACGGCTGCTTCGTGCCCTACCATCATTCCTTCATGCATAGCGCGGGAAAGTTCTACCACTTGTTCCTGTGCTTCCTGCCGATACCTTCTTCCGTGCTCATTCTGAACGACGGAGTTTTCTACTGCGTAAGAGGCAGCAATGTATTCCACCTGCCTCTTTTTATATCCTGCTCTTATGCCTGGAAAGACTTTGGCAATGTTGAACGGCGGGGGCGGGTCGGTTAGAGGGGAAGGAATGGGCGGTTCGTCGGACAAGTATTGCTCAAAGTAATTCTTTCCAAGTTCGTAGTCGTCCATATCCTCATACGCGGGCTGTTTGGCTTTTACTTGCTTGCCGAGGTCGATGTATTCTTGGCGGGTCATTTTCTTAGTCCTAGGGGGTCTGAAACTGAATGGCTTATATTTCCAAATACGAGCGGTAACATAAGAAGACAGCCAGCAATATTCGTCCCGATACAAAATGACATCAGGACATTTACCCATCCCACTGATTCAGGAGGCTTAAAACCCTTCTGGACCATGTCATCCATAGATTTATAGTGATATTTAACCGCAAGTTCATTAAGTTCTATGTGGCTTCTATGCATCGCCCTAACATTGGCAATAGAGGGATACAGAAAAATTAAGGCAAGTACCAACAACAACCCCAATTCTCTTCGACGTGCCAGATACGATATTAGACGAGGGAGCAATAAGGTAATAATTGAAAACAGGAAGAAAACAGTAAACCAGAATGGATAGGCCGAATGTACTATGGGAGCTGGTTCAAATTGAACGGACGTTTCACATGCCAAATCCAACATAAACGAAATTAACAAACAGCCCTGGATCAATCGAATATATGAGGGTTCGAGGACAGGCCACTTCACGGTAAAGATTTTACCACGTTGTAACAGGGGTCACAAATAGACCGCTTCCCTGCTGAAAAGTGACGTTGCTTTTTGGGGTGTAACTCTTGTAGAATCAGTAATCGAGAGAAGAAATTCAGGTCTTCCATGCCATGGAAGCGCGCTCCCAACTGCGCCACAGGCCCCTGCTATTGGACGATGCTTCTCACAATATAACATGGCGGTTCGCTACTATGGTCGCAATGAACCGCGAAGAAGCCTGGGATTTATTGTGTGAATTCACGAAATCAGATAGCCTCCGGCGGCATGCCCTCGCCGTCGAAACGTGCGTCACCGCGTACGCGCGAAAATGGGGCGAGGAAGAGAACAAATGGGCCGTCACCGCCGTGCTGCACGATTTTGATTGGGAGATCCATCCCGAACTTCCGGATCATCCCACTAAGGGCGAGCCCATTCTCGCTCAGCGGGGCGTGGACGAAGAGATCCGGCGCGCTATTCTCTCGCACGCCGACTTTACCGGTGTGCCGCGGAATTCCCGGCTCGAAAAGACTCTGTTCGCCTGTGACGAGCTGGCTGGTTTTATCACCGCATGCTCTTACGTGAAGCCGAACCGGAGCATCCACGAGGTGGATACGAAATCAGTACGCAAGAAACTCAAGGACAAAGCGTTCGCGCGTTCGGTGAACCGCGACGATATCGTGAACGGCGCAGCCGAACTGGGTATAGACCTGGATCAACACATCGAATTCTGCATCGAAGCGATGAAGGCTCAGGCCGAGCCATTGGGATTGGCCGGAACGCACTCAGCGGGCTTGGCTGCGACTTGATGCCGTCTCAACGCTGGAAGAGCCCGGATAGCCACCGCTTCGCGTTCACGTACCAGGATTGCGATTGCGTGCCAATAGCCCGATTGTCCGCCACCGCCAGCGCGGGAGCGGATTCCTTCTTCGGCGGCGCATACGCTTCAGTCTGGACCAGGTTCACGCGATACCCATTAAACACGTACTTCTTGCGCCACAGATGACCGTCGTCGTCTTCCAGGATCAACGTAAAACTGGGATCCGATCCAGTGGTGTTCGCTTCCACGGGATAATGGCCCATAACGTCGCGATTGATGTAGGCGGTCTCGTAGCGATGATGACGCTTGCTCCAGATGAAGAAGCGAAAATTGTCGAATTCGTAGGGGACCCCGCCTTTGCGGATCGTCGTCCACAGCCAATTGTGTTTGATTTGGCCATCATCGTTTACGTCGCCCATGGGGAAGTAGGAAGTGATGCGGTGCCCTTCGGCGTATTGGGCGACGTCATCCGGGATCGCCATGTTCAGCATACGCGTGAGCACCCATCCAACCTTGCCATCACTGGCGCGAACCAGGCTCCAGTCGTCTTGCGGAACCGGGATCCCCGGCTTTGGCGCGTCTTTTGGCGCGGCGTCCGTGCCGGGGCCGGACTTGGATAACGCTTGCCAGTTGGCCGGCGGCTTGGGCGGCTGGGGCATGGGTGGCGGAGGAATCTTGGTCGAATTTTTCTCCTTGCTCCGGCGTCGCACCGTCTTGGCCCGCGGCGGCGGGTGCACCTGGGATGGCGCGGAAACGGGCGTGGTGCGCGGAACCAGCTTGTGGCCGATGATTTCCAGTTTTCCGCCCTCCGGGACCTGCAGAAAGCCGGGAGATTGGCGGCTGGGCTCCGTATGAACATTTAACGACTCAAATGTTGTAGCGATGCCCTGCGACGGATATTGGGCAGCTTGTTTCGCCATGTCCTGCAATTCGGACATCTGCTCCGGAGTGAGCAGTTGGCGTATGTCGGTCCATCCCGATATGCCACCGGCGGTGCGGACCTTGATAAACCGGCGTTTGTACTCTAAGATATCCAGGTGTTCGCCATGATGGGCAGTGGCCGTAACGGGCGATTTAGGATTCAGGTCCTCATGCATGTTCAGAATAGTTGGGCCGACATATGCCTGGCCGAGCGCGGGCGTCCTGTTCTGTTGCGTGCCGCACGATGTCAGGAGGAGTATAGGAATAAGGAGAGCTAGACTGCCGGATTTCAACGTGGCGCTCTAGCGATAGTGTAGCAAGTATGCCCGAAAAAGACGTGAAAATGGAGGCGGATTGGTATTGCTCGCGATGTAATCGCGCCGTGGACGATCCGCTGGTGTGCGGCGACTGCGCCTCGGAGATCTGCCGGCGATGCGGCGCCCCTTTGGAGCGAGCGGATGAGCTTGGGATGGGGTGACTCGCGGCGCGCAGGAGTGCGTGCGCTACTTAGGCGAGCATAGCCTTCCAGGAATCCGGATCCGCGCCGATGCTTACCCGGTTGGCGGCACGAACCAGCGGGATCCGGAGCAGCATCGGAGTTCGCTCAATCCGCGCCAGCAGCTCTGATTCCGAAAGCTTGAGATACTGCAGACCCGCGTCGATATACGCCTTGCTCCCGGTATCGATCAGCCCAGGTAAACCAAATCGCTCCACGAAGCGCCGTATCTCACCGGGGGCCATCGGCTTCTGCTTCAAATCCACGAACTGAATCGTGGCGCGGCGCTCTTTGAAAAACCGTTCGGCCGCGCGAGTCGCCGCCGAATTCTTTACTCCGAAGATTTGGACTACCAAACGTGTTTAGATCCCGCTTTCCGCGGCTCGTGAATAGAACCCCGCCAGGTCGGTCTTCAACTGCTTCAGCGCATCGACATTTAAATAAATCATGTGGCCGGAATGGTAATCGGCGAACTCGATGCTTCCGCGGAGCTTGGGGTCGAGCTCCATGTGCGCCAGATCGTACTCGGTGATAAAAAACGGAGTCGCCAGATCGAACAATCCGTTCGCCGAGAAAATTTTGAGCCGCGGGTTTTTCCGCATCGCGTCGGCCAAATCTCCGGCTACGTAGGCGTCCCGCAGCGGCGGCGCTTGACCTTGTCCGGGCCCGCCACCTCCCGGTGGCCGATGCGTGTGATCCCACTGCTGGTTCACATTCAACCCCCTGGGGAGATAGGTCTCGTTGGTTGTATACTTCAGCTCGCGATCCAGGTAATCGTGGAATGCCGCCACAAAGGCGCCGGTGATCCCGCTGCTCGAGGGATCATAGCCCGGGGTCTCTCCCGCGGCATCGATGTCAGTGCCTTCGAACCGCGCGTCGTAGCGGCCTAGAATCAACCGCTGATCCCGCAGCAGTTCCTTGCGAAAACGCGGGGCGCTGATCCGCAGATTGGCTTCCTTAATGTACGGAACGCTCAGCCCTGTATAGCCCGCGAGCCTGGCGGCAATCGAGTCCACTTGTGCGGGAGGCAGGTTGTGCCCTTGCGCCAGCGCCTCCGAATACGGTCCCCTTGCGAATGCGCGAACTTCA
>JBBRKX010000112.1:0-9242 GCA_038231675.1 Chthonomonadales bacterium
AATGGTGACGGACCTTCGGCATGCCAGCCTAATCGGCTCTGTGGGAGACGCAGAGAGCCCCCGCTACCCCATGTTGGAGACAGTTCGTCAGTTCGCTGCTGAACGTTTGGAAAGCAGCGCCACGGTGGCGTGGGTTCGGACGCGTCACCGGGACTACTTCCTGGCTCTCGCGGAGGAAGTGAAGCCGCTGCTGAACGGGCCGGGCCAAGGGAGGCAGATAGCGCGACTAGAGGCCGAGCATGAAAACTTCCGCGCGGCATTGGCTTGGTGCGGGATGGAATTGGACGGAGCGGAGGACGGGCTTCGGCTAGCGGGGGCCTTGTGGCAATTCTGGGAATTGCGGGGGAGTTACACTGAGGGACGCGCCTAT
Source organism: Chthonomonadales bacterium (assembly GCA_038231675.1). Taxonomy (GTDB): domain Bacteria; phylum Armatimonadota; class Chthonomonadetes; order Chthonomonadales; family Chthonomonadaceae; genus JBBRKX01. The sequence goes on from JBBRKX010000112.1 coordinate 371, forward strand.
CTTTCGGCGGCTCTCGGGAGACCGGGGGCAGAGAAGCGATCGAATGCACGGGCGACAGCCCTAAATAGCGCTGGAGTGTTGGCTTCCTGTCAGGGCGACACCAAGGTGCTACAGGCGCTGCATGAGGAGAGCCTTTCGATCTTCCGGGAGCTGGGGAACCGGCAGGGGATTGCCTGGTCGCTCTATGACCTGGGGAATGTCGCCGGCGGACGGGGCGACTCCCTTACGGCAAAGGCGTATTACGAAGAGAGTCTGGCGATCTTCCAGGGACTTGGGCAAAAACGCGGGATCGGGACGTCGCTTCACCAACTGGGGAGTTTGCTCAACAAACAAGGCAACCACGAGGCGGCAAAACTGTTGTATCAGGAGAGCCTTTCGATCTTTCGGGAGCTGGGGAACCGGCAAGGGATTGCCTGGTCGCTTAATGATCAGGGAAGTCTGGCTCGTGCCCAGGGTGACCATAAAGCAGCCCGGACACTTTATGAGGAGAGTCTGGCGACCTTCCGGGAGATGGAACACAAACGAGGAATCGGTTGGGCACTCCATCAGGTTGGGGGGTTGCTCCTCGAGCAGGGTGACTATAAAGCGGCCCGACTGCTTTACGAGGAGAGCCTCGCGATCAGCCGGGACCTCGCAGACAAGCAAAGCATCGCCTGGCTACTCAATGATCTGGGGAGCCTTGTTCGTGAGTTGGGCGATTATGAGACGGCCTGGGCGCTGCACGAAGAGGGCCTGACCATCAACCGGGAACTGGCGGACAATCAGAGCATGGCTTGGTCCCTCCACCACCTGGGGAACGTGGCTGCTGGACGAGGCGATTACAAGACTGCACAGGCATACTATGAGGAGAGCCTAGCGATTTTCCAGACGATGGAGAACAAAGTCGGCATCGCCTGGTCGCACTACTATTTAGGCAGGATAGGCTTTGACCAGGGCCATTTTGTCTCGGCAAGGAAAATGTACACGGAGAGTATCCGTATCCTGTGGGAAGCGAGAGACAGACGAGGTGTGGCGACCGGACTGAGGGGGTTGGCGGCCGCCTTGGTGCCTGAAACGGCAGTCAAGGCGGTGCGCCTCTGGGGGGCGGCTGAATTGCTGCGGGAGAGCATCGGCACTCCACTGCCTCCACCGGAACAGGCGCTCTACGACCGGCAGGTGGCGAAGGTCCATACTATACTGAACGAAAACGCCTTCGCCGTCGCCTGGGCGGAAGGCCGTGCCCTGACGTGGGAGCAGACGGTCGCTGAAGCGCTGGAAGAGACGGAACCCACAAGTGCAGACACTGTCAACTACCCCTGACTAAAGCCAGGGGCTTGGAGTTCCAACTAGGTTGCGGAGGCGGCTTATGCGCTATTCGTCCTCGTCTTCCGCCACATCCGTTTCGCTGGGCGGAACTTCGTTCATGGCGTGCATCTGTTCGCGCAGGAGAGCGCACTGCTCCGCAAGCACGCTTTCCATATCCGACCTTTCCGGATGGGAGATCCAGCGCATCATCGAGGAAAGGCAGAGCTCCTTCAGATAGGCGAACGAGAAGCCTTCGGTTGCCGCCGCTGTGGCGGTGATCGCGGAAACGGTGGTCCGTAGTTCCGGTTCCAGAGCCTCATGCCACGCTTCAAGATAGGCGTAACGCTCCGCCTCGTCCGGCAGCCCGAAATGATACTTGCGATCGAAGCGGCTGGGGCGGTTTACCAGCGCCGGATCGAGTCGTTCGGCGTGATTGGTGGTGGCCAGCACTACGATGCCCGTGTTGGCCGCAAAGCCGTCGAGCTCGTTGAGAAAGAAGGAGCGGTTGCGGTCGTTGATCAGCGAGTCGAGATCTTCCATGACGAGGATACAGGGGGTCGTGTGCCGGGCGCGCTCAAAGACCGTGCGCATGTTTTGCTGGTCGGTGGCGTAGCCGGCCTTGAAGCTTTTGACGTAAAGGCAGGGAACGCCAAGCCAGTTGATCAAGGCTTTGACCGTATGCGTCTTGCCGTTGCCGGGCGGGCCCATCAGCAGAACGCCGCGCTTCCACGGCAGGCGATAGCGCTCGTACACGGCGCGTGAAGAGAAGAACTGGGCAAAGTCCTCCTGGATCTCCTGTTTCAAGCGCGGCGGCAGCACCAGATTGCCAAACGTCGTGTTCGCAATGGCATGGAAGAGACTTTCGTCTTTGTACCACCTGCCGTTGTCGAAGACCAGGACTTCCCCACGCACTTCGGCCGCCCATTCGCATACGCGGAGGTAAAATTCCTCGGCGACCGATTTGGTGTCCGCGATCAGCCAGTAGTTATTGGACTTGCAGCCGTCTTCATCCCAGGTGACCAGAACGATCTGCAGCGTCTTTCCCTCCCAGACTACTTCATACCAGCCGTTTAAAGCCGTTTCGTGCAGTGTTTCCCCCAACCCGGCGAAAGAAATGGCGGACTGCTGAAAGAGTGTCGGACAGGGGACCATTGTGCAGTGCCCGTCGGCAACGAACGCATCCAGGTCAAAAGAGTGCTCCAGTCCCTGGACAACGGCCTTGTCCGGAAACAGCGCCGTCAACTGGCGGCCGATGTGATATCCCTTCCCGTCTAGAGGCTGGGCAAGCGTATCCGCGATCAGGTTTGTAGTGTCGATATTGGATTCTATTGTTTTCATCATCTCTTTATCGCCCCGCAGCACAGTCGGCGCTAAACGTTTGAAGCGCGACAGATGGATTCGTTTCCTCTTTTATGGGCGTTAATGTTCTAAATGTCCTATTCGCCTTCCAAATCCAAAGACAGGAAATCACCGTATTAAATTGCATGAACAGGGCAGTATTCGAAATAGATTTCTTGCGACTGGATCGAATCTCTGGCGAGGGAACAAATGGAGCTTTCTGAGGCAGTCGATGGCTGTATTCTGGGCACGGCGGTAGGGGACGCCACCGGTCTGTGCTATGAAGGTCTGTCCAGGCAACGTCTATCGCGAATGGTTCCCGACATAGATGGACCGCGCCTGCTATTTGGTCGGGGCATGATCTCGGACGACACGGAGCATACCTGCATGGTCGCGCAGTCCTTGATCGTGTCCGGTGGAAACGTCCTGCTTTTCCGGAACTCCCTCTCACGTCAGCTTCGATTCTGGTTATTGGCGTTGCCGGCGGGCACGGGGTTGGCTACGCTCAGGGCCACATTACGGCTCTGGTTTGGGGCGCCCCCGGACCGCAGCGGCGTCTTTTCGGCCGGCAACGGCCCCGCGATGCGAAGCGCTCTCCTTGGCGTGTGCCATGGCTCCGATCCCAGCCTGCTGCGCGAACTCGTGCGCGCCTCCACGCGCATTACCCATACGGACCCCAAAGCGGAATACGGCGCTCTCGCCGTCGCGGCTGCGGCGCACCGGGCTTTCCGCTATCCGGATGAGGCTCCCATCGACTATGTTCGCGCCCTGGAATGTTTGCTCGCTGCGGATGGTAAAGAGCTGCTTGCCCTTATTTCCAGGGCGGTCGAGTCCGCTGAACGGCAGGAAAGCACGCAGGAGTTCGCCACGGAATTGGGGCTGGGACGGGGAGTCGGCGGCTATGTGTATCATACGGTTCCGGTTGCACTGCACGCCTGGTTCCGCTACGGCCGGGACTATAGGGCGGCAATCCTGGCCGTCATCGCATGTGGCGGGGATACGGACACGACCGCCGCAATCACGGGCGCGATAATTGGAGCGGGCGTCGGACGCACTGGAATTCCCCCGGACTGGCTCGCGCGGGTCTGGGAGTGGCCGCGCGGCGTGCTCTGGATGACGCAACTCGGGGAGCGGTTGGCGGAAGCGTGCGAACGCGGGGAGCGCGGGGAGCCGCTGCGGGCCCCCATAGCCGGCATCCTGGCGAGGAATATTCTGTTTCTTGCGGTCGTGCTTGCGCACGGATTTCGCAGGCTCCTGCCACCCTATGGACGGTCGTAAACGTATTTGGATTGGGGCCCCTGTTGGGGAGGAGCTTACTTTTGCAGCATCTCCTGAATCAGCGGCGTCACCGCATCGGCGAACCGTGTGTAGCCGCCCGGGGAGAGGTGACAGCCGTCGGGCATGATCTCGGTCGAGATATGGCCGTCGGTTTCCACAAAGACGTTCCCAATATCGGCGTAGCGCACGCGTCCATCCGGTGTCGGAAGCAGTTCGGCGCTGCGGGCATTGACCGCCCGGACGGAAGCGCGCAACCGGTCATTGGGATCCACGTGTGTGGGCAGGATGCCCAGCGCCAGTACTTTGGCGTCGGGACATTTGGCGCGGATGGCTTTCACGATCGCCGCAACGCCGTCCGCGACCTTTTCCGGCCCGCAGTGGAGCACTTCTTCCCATAGGTTATTGACGCCGATTTTGAGCACTACCAGTTCGGGGGACAGCCCGTCCAGTGCGCCCTCCTCGATGCGCCAGAGGATGTTCTGGGTGCGGTCGCCCCCAATACCCAGATTCACGGCTCCGAGCGGCGTGAAGCGGGCTTCCCACTCGGCCTGGCCTTCGGCGCCCCAGCCCTGGGTGATCGAGTCGCCGAGGAACACGATGCGCGGGTTCTCTTTTCGGGCCTGATCGGCAAGTTCCTGCGCCAGACGCGGGTAGGCTTCGGGGTCATCCCATACGGCGGGCGAGGGCACGGTAGGATCGATTTCGGTCGGGTTCACGATGAATACCTCATTAAGTGGTAAAGGCGTTTTGTGCCATCATTATGGCACGCGAAGCCCTGAAAGGAACATATGGACAGACAGCCGATTAAACCGGGCCCGGGGCAGGAATCCGTCTGGGATTACCCGCGACCACCACGCCTCGAGCCAACGACAAAGCGCCTCCAGGTGATCTTCAACGGCGTTACGATTGCGGATACCTGCCGCGCATACCGCGTGCTGGAGACCAGCCATCCGCCGGTCTACTATCTGCCACCGGAAGACATCCAGCAGCAGTACCTTATGCCCGCATCCGGCTCCAGCTTTTGTGAATGGAAAGGACATGCCAGCTATTTCACCATAGCCGTGGGCGACCGCACCGCCGAAAAAGTGGCGTGGGCGTATCGCGGCCCGACGCCAACATTTGCTCCCCTCGACGGCTACATCGCCTTTTATGTCGCGCCGATGGATGCCTGCCTGGTGGATGGGGAGCGCGTGACGCCGCAGCCTGGCGGTTTTTACGGTGGGTGGATCACATCCGACATCGTCGGTCCCTTCAAAGGCGAACCAGGCACCATGGGCTGGTAAGTCGTGGCTCGGAACTGCTTTCATGCCGCCCTTACCGCCGGCACCCAAACGGGAAATCGTCGTCAATGTGACCACAATGATCTGCCACATCATGACCATTCATAGCCAGGGAGACAAAATGACTTTATTTTCGCCTGGGTGCGAATGTATCAAAAGCGTGCGATCGGACCCTTAAGTAGAACGACTGCGGGAGCGTGTTTTCAGAGCGGAGGAGAGGACGGACAATTATGTACATGCCGCTGGGAGAAGCCCTGCTGAAAAGTGGCGAACGCATGCAGGTTGGAGTGGTGCGGGGGCCTGACCCGGACTGGAAACCCGCGCTGACCGCTTTCCTCGGGCACAAAGGCCCGGTCTGGCGGCAGCACATTGCAGGCGCACTCGACGGGCCGCTGGATAGCCTGGAGACCCGGTTTTACGTAGGCCAGGTGGATGGAAAGCCAATCGCCCAGATTATGATCGTCGGCAGTCGTGGGGTCGGAATTCTGGGTCACGTTTTTACCCTCCCGGAGCAGCGTCAAAAAGGCGCGGCCAGGGGCTTGATGCATATTCTGATGGAGGACTGTCGCCGCCAGGGGTTTCACATCCTCACCCTTGGCACCGGGTTCCAAAGTCCAGCCTACTGGATCTATCATGGCTTCGGCTTCCGTGGCGTCCATTCGGAATCCGGCAACATGCTATGGCAGGCCGAACCCGAGGCCGCGGCGCGATTGTTCCAACGAGCGCCCGTTTCTGTGCGTGCCGTGCGATGGGATGATTGGGGGTTTTTCAATTATCTTGCGATGCTGCCAGTCGAGGTAGGGGAGGGCGCACCGCGTAGCGCCCTACTTGGGCTGCAGGGGCAGGGCAGTTTGGAAGGCCCGTTCATTGCTTTTCAGATTCGGCGTGAGCAAGAGCCGTTGCTGCAAGCTCAAACGCTGGTGAGTGAGACAGGCGCTTCGGTGGGATGGGGATTGTTGGGCCCTTCGGAAGGCGAGGGCGGCGCGTGGCGCCTCGACGTGCATACGCATCCCCATTTCACAGATTACCGTTCCGAACTGATGGCATCGCTTGCGTTGCCGAAAGCGCCCGTGATAAGCAATGTGTCCCTCGAAATTGGATCGTAGGGGAAGGAGATGCATGGGCATTGCATGCTGCCGGTTCACTTGAATGGAGTTTCACCGGGCGACCTTCCGCCAGTTCGCAGGGCGACCGCCGTATGTCCATGTCCACTGAGAGACGAAAAGGAGCTCCGTGGTCAGCCGTGGTTCCGAGGAAGGGGGCTTACCCAGGAGAAAACCTTCCGGAGTGGGCTTTTGGATGCGCGGCTCCACGCGGATGATGCCGACGTAACCGGAAGCGGCGTCTCGGTTCAACTTCCTGGCCAACAGCAGGCCACGTATGAGGAAGAAATCGGAGGCGACCGTCCCGATTCCCGCGCGTAATATAGAAGCCCATTCGGCCGAGGTGTCCAGCTTTCCACGGAAGAGGAGCACCAGGAGCGGGAAGAAAAACCAGATGGAGAAGAAGAGCGCAAAGGGCAGGGGACGCAGCCACAGCAAGCGGGCATGACGCCGGATTTCCGTTTTTTCGGGGTCGGATAGCTCTCGCCGCCCAGCCAGGACTTCGCCCTCGGCGGTTTGGGCGACGGGCTGAAGCCACTGTGCCGCGATGCTTGCGAATTCAGGCGCGTCCGCCACCGATGTGCGTGAGGCGGTCATCCACGGTTGCAGCAGATGACCTTCGGTCTTGTATATTCTGCCGGAAGCAGGGAGAACTTCGATCGAGACCCGCGTGACGTCTTCACCAGGAAGCGCGCCGATCTTTACCAACCGCTTCCAGATCCCGTTTCCTGTTTCCGCCTCGGCCGTCAAGCCTTCGAAGCGTTTGATATGGCCCGCTTTCAGATCGCGCGACAGGTCCCGACCCCGGCGCAGCCAGTCTCTGGCCTGAAGCAACGCACAGGGAACGCCGAGGATCACCGCGAGGACCATCAGGACGGTTTCGGCAGTCCCGATTACGTCGGACCTGCCTCCGTGGAGAGCCAGCAGAATAAGCACGAGGGCCGATAACGTGGGAGCTGCGAGCAGCGCCAGGAGGCCACGCTTCCACCATCCTCCGGATTCTCGCCGCAGGGTGTCGGCTTCTTCGGTTCCAAACGGCTTGTCCTCGACCAGTGGGAGGCCAAGGCACCATTCGGTCATGCTGTCTGTTTTTTGAGGTGCATCGTACATATGTATGCGTTTCGCCGCAAAACAACTGCGCCGGTGGGAGTGAGTACGGATTCCCTGGAACGGCTCTTCATGCTATTCCCATGCGAAGCAATGGAATGCGGAGGGCACGTATATCATAGCATGCACGGAGGACGAAGACAAGGATGGAGCCGGCAAAAAGCCGGTTGGCCGGGCAGGAATCCCATGTGAAGAAGTCAAACCATGGCATAATCAGCGTGTGCTGTCAGATTTAATGCGGGAATGGGCTCGATAGGATGCAGTGTTCGAATTGTGGGCAACAGAATGGGGAAGGAATGGCGTTCTGCGGCGCATGCGGCAAGCCGCTTTCACGTGCGCCAGGCGCGCCGATCCCTTTCGCCATGCAATCCGGGGCAGCGCCACTTCCGTCGGGAGTCGCCCCGCCTGTGCAGTCGCCGATTCCATTCCCTGCATACGGTGCATCGCCCGCAACCTCGCCGCACGTCGTGCCTATCGCGCCGAAACTGACTTCGCCGGTGATGGCGCCTTATTTTTTGAACGCCGTACAGGCGGCGTACCAGTGTCGGGTTTGCGGCACAACTCTGGGGGCCTACCATAGAGTATGTCCGCGCTGTGGGGCTCCGCCAGGAACGATCGCCGATGCGAACGATCCCACGTCCTCCCAATTTTTGCCGGTAGGCTTTTCCGGCGGAGAGCAATGGCCCTTCGGCGTGATGCCGGGTTCCCCCGCATCACGGCCGAGCAAAAAACTGGCGATCGCCGTCGTGGTGGGAGCCTTGATCGGAATCATTGCTTTGATTGTCCTTGTGGCAGTCGCGTTGAATTCCTGAGCGCGCCTGAAGGCGCTGGACCGAACACACGATAAAGCGTTTTGATACCGAAAAACGTGCAATACGAAAGGAACCGTTATGAGTATCTCCGAAAGGGCGCGTAACGCCGCCCCGTCTCCCACCCTCGCCATCACCGCCAAGGCGAACGCGCTCAAAGCGCAGGGGGTTGACGTCGTCAGCTTCGGAGCCGGCGAACCGGACTTCGACACGCCCGCGCACATCAAGCAGGCGGCCATCGATGCGTTGAACGCGGGTTACACGAAATATACGCCCAGCGCGGGCTCGCCGGAACTGAAAAAAGCGATTATCGGCAAGCTCTCCCGCGATAATAAGCTCACCTATAAGCCGGAAAACATCATCGTTTCGTGCGGCGCAAAGCACTCCCTATACAACCTGTTTCAGGCGATGCTCGACCCCGGCGATGAGGTGATTATTCCCGCGCCGTATTGGGTCTCTTATCCCGAGCAGGTGAAGCTTGCCGACGGCGTGCCCGTGATCGTGGAGACCGAGCCGGAAAACGATTTCATGCCCACGCGCGATGCGGTGCGGGCCGCGATCACTTCGAAGACGAAAGCCCTGATCCTTAATTCTCCCTCGAACCCGACCGCGCAAGGCGCGACGGGCGTAGAACTTGGCGAACTGGATCCGCCCCTCGCTCGCCTGTTCCTGC
>JBBRKX010000113.1:0-9237 GCA_038231675.1 Chthonomonadales bacterium
GACACACGGCATTGAAACGTTAACCTTTGAGGTGGGCCCGAATCGCTTTGTACACTTCGAATAGGAAACGCCGGACACACGGCATTGAAACGGCACTCGACGACATCAACGTCTGTTGCGGCGCCAGGGCTTCGAATAGGAAACGCCGGACACACGGCATTGAAACGATGCGCCGCTTTATTTGCATCCGCAGCATTCTTCGCGGCTTCGAATAGGAAATGTCGGTCACACAGTATTGATACGTGGGTGCCTTGATCGGTCCAAGGGATTGCGGAAGCTCAAACTGGGGATTAGTAGGTTGCGGTTCATGACATGGATATCGGAGCCGTGATATCGGGGCGGTTACGCACAGCAGGATCGGTTCAGCCGCGGCGTTCGATGATGCTGACCGGATCGAAGGCGGCAAGGCGCAGCCCAATGGTGACCAATGCAAATAGCGTGATCGTAATCGGCAGGGGCAGCGTAAAGGCAAAGGCACGCATATCGAATGGATCCAGGAGCAAACCACGCGGAGTCAATATGGCGGCTCGGATCGTGGTAAGTAACGCAATCGTGAAGACCCCTCCGAGGCCCCATCCGAATACGCATAGCAACGCCGTTTCGGAAAGGGCGCGACGCAATAAAAACCCTCGGCTATACCCGATCGCGGAAAGCGTGGCGATTTCCGGCAGACGCTGCGTAAAATAAATATTCGATAGCAGACCGGACACAAATGAGATGGCGAAGACGATGATCGCCACCACAATGTTGAGGATAAGGTACAGGTTCGAAAGCGCGCTCCGTATTTCCCGCACCAGCCCCGCGAATTTCCACACACGCGCCTTCGCCTTATCGACAACCCGGTCCACCGCCGCGTCGAGCTTCCGTTGATCGGACTGGCGCGCCGTGGGTGCAAAGGCAAGGAACCCCTCGAAGGTAAGGGGGGAATACGTATCGACCAGAGCCTTGGAAGTCAGGCCAAGCCAGACCGGGCCATGAAGGATCCCAACAAGCCGGATCGGAATCGGAGCATAGCTATCTTCGGAAGAAGGCTGACACAGAATGTCTCCCAGATGGATCCCAAGATTACGGGCCACATCGTCCGAAATGGCGGCCTCGGCCTCGCCTTCGCCCGGCAAATGTCCTTTTGCGATCCGGATGCCGCAACGCTGTAATAAAAGATCGCGATTTGCAGGATCGACGCCGAAGATCGGAAGCACCATCTTTCCGAAGATGGTCTTCACCATGGTCTGATAGGAATGTGTCGGGCACAACACCCCCAATTCCGGCAAGGCCCGGACTTTATCGATCTCAGAGGGGTCGATCCGGAGGGCGTTGCGGGGCGTGATGCCGGTCAGATAACGGTTATAGCCATAGAGCGTATAGACCGTCAGGTCGATCGACTGTACGATCGTGACCACGCTCGAAACGAGCGTCACGGCAAGCACGATGACGAATGCCATCGGAAGCGTTTTGCCCAGGTTGCGGCGGAAATAGAGGTTCGGGCTCAGAGGGAAGTTCATGGAATTACAACGAAGTCCGGCCCGCGTCCGGAGGCTCGAGATTTGTGAGATGTCCTATATCGTTCAGCAGCGTCAGGTGCTTTGTATAAACGCCGTCGGAATGGTTCTTCTCTTCAATGATGCTTACCGACATATTGGCGAGCCAGAAACGGCGCATGGACGTGATCGGCGCGTCCAGCGCCTCGCATAGCAGCACGCGCAGACTTCCGCCATGCCCCACCACCGCTACCTGGCCGGAAGGATGATCCCGGCGAATCTCAGCAGCCGCAGTCAGCATACGTTCCCATGCCGCCTCCAGCGTCTCTCCCCCGGGGGGACGATTGGCGAAAGGATCGTGGCGATACGCCTGGAGGAGCGGCCCATCGCCACGGGCTTCAATCTCCTCGCGGGTCAAACCTTCCCAATCCCCCAGCATCGTTTCCCTAAGCAGAGGCGTCGTTCGGATCGGAAGGCCAAGCCGCTCCGCCATCGGCCGGGCGGTCTGTATGGCGCGCACCAGATCGCTGGACCAGATCACCTCGGGCGGATGGTCGGCGCAAGCCAGACGACCCGCCAGACATTCGGCCTGTGCCATCCCCTCGGCATCCAGAGGGATATCCGCATGACCTTGCATGCGCATCCCTCTATTCCAGGCGGTAATACCGTGCCGGATCAGATACCATCTCAAATGACGCTCTAACATCTATTTGTGAGGCGCGGGCGCAGGGAACGGATGGGGCATCGGCCCACGGGGAGCGGGCGCGGCCACTGGCTTGGCGCCTGGAGGCGCCGTAAATTTAAAATTGCTGTCCGCGATGGGGCCGTTCATGGTTTGCGAGCCGAAAATCACGTCCGCGCTGCTCGGTCCCACACTCTGCGCGATCTTGAGGATATGATAGTTCTGCTTGTCGATCGAAAGTTGCGGCGCGTGGTACACCTTCAATTGCGCCAGCTTTGCCGGAGTGACGGGGGGAGTAATATCTTTTACGGTAGGAGCCCTGAACTGCACTAAGTAGGCAGGTCGGCCGTTTACGCTCGTGGGCGGGAGCATCGTACATCCGGAATTGACGGGGCCGGGCACCACACCGTTCAGCAGTTGCATCAGAGTGACCTTTCGTGAGGAAAGAGGCTGCACCTGATATTTATTAACGGACTTCACATACACCGTGACATTGATGCCGTCGGAAATCACGGTTTTCGAGTCGTGCGCCACCTTCGGGCCCCCGGTCATGGTAGACGTAATGGTCACCATGAATTTCCCCGTGTCCTTGAATAGGAGATGCTGAGCAACGGTCACCGACGCGGACTTCCCATCCGGCGTGCGCCCCTTTTTTATCGTGGTCACACTGCCCTCATACGTATGCGCCGTGGTATATGCCGCATTCACTTTTTGCAGGATCCCTTCGGCTTCATTCGCCGCATTCGCTCTGCCGACCATGACGACACTGAGCGCCAGCGCGCCGATAACCAGGCGCGTCCCACCAAAACGTCGCCCTGGAACCGCCGTCGTCTTTACGACGGCCCACGAATTCAATTGCATTCCTATCTCCTGGATGGCGCGCTGCGCGCACCGATCGAATATTCAAGCGAAACGCTCGCCAGGCTGGCCTTATAGCCAACAGTCCCTTTGAACGGCCAAAACCGGCCTAGTATACCATACGCGAGATCGTATGCGCGTCGTCATCCTGGTGTCAAAAGAGTGTATCGAGTACATTTAGGAGAGGCGTCGGGAGATTGCAAACCGAATCCTTGCCAAACAATGCCTGGCTTCAGTCACGCTCCACCACGTTGACCCGGAGTTCATGCGAGCCGTCCTCGCGAGCCAATTCATAGTAGTAAAAGAGCTCGTGTCCCACGGAAAGGACATCGATATAACGCAGACTGCCGCTGCCGTACGGAGAAACCAGCGCCGGACCTTCGATGGAAACGGGCAAATAGTTCTGAAGATCGAAAGTCATCGCAATGCCGGTCTTTTCTTCGTAGTTCTCTTCCACCGACCTGCCGCCGTCATAAAAAGCAAGATATCCCCCGCTCGGCATCGGCGTCAGCGCTCCGAGCCTCCGACAGTAAGAATCCCAGGCCCCCGCTTCCGCGCCACCGCCCGGAAGCACGGGAGAAACATCGCCAATCCAGCGGAACCGCTTGCCATCCTCGCTGATCGCTGCTCCCGTGCGCGAGCGCGTAAGTCCCGTATTGAATATATCTCCCGCCCCGTGCTTTTCTGTCGCGCTCCCCGCGGATGCCGAAGTATCGGCGGTCGCATAACTCGCCAGCAGATAGTACATGCGGCCTATCAAAAATACGTTAGGGTCCTTGACTCCTTCCGCCCCGATCATTTCCGGCGTCAGGAGCGGCCGCAAAGAGCCCGCATGCAACTGGTCCGGTTCGGGCGCCTCCATCATGCCGATTCGCCATCGGCGATCCTCCGGATGGACATACCCCACGTACAACCGCCACATGCCGTCCAGGCCGCGCGTTAGACAGCTTCGCTCCAACGACAGCGCGCCGACGGATGTCTTGGGAAGCGCCCAGATATCCGTAAATGAGACTCCGTTATCGCTAGCCGCGATCCGGCATTCCACGCCTCTTCCCTGATCGCGTGGCTGCCGCATGCGGTAGACGAGATAAAAGGTGTTCGTCTGCGCATCGAATGTAGCGCAAGGGGCGCCCGCCCACCAGCCAGGCCCTTCCTCTCGCGGGCTCCTAACCAACATACCCTCTTCCGGATCGAACAACGGCACCTTGCCGAATACCTTTCCAAGGTTACTTGCCATCCCAAACTCCCTCATAGTATGCTGTGCGCCCTGTCCGCTGGTGATGCCCTATTCGGTTGGACGCCCCGAAATTCCTGCGCCGATTGATCGTTCCCCTTCTTGGCGTGCCTCAATTCTCCGACCACCGCCCGGTTATTCTGCGACCAGACGCACAATGATGGATATTTTGATGGATATTTTCGCTTTATTTCACGGAACTTTGAAACAAGACCCTCAGTCTATTCGGTATAATGAAGCAGGGGCACTTGTCCGATAGTAGGTTATCCTGCTTATCCGCTAAGAGGCAGACAGAACCCCCAGACAACAAAGTAGATGTCGTTTAGCCATGCGGGCTGCATTTGTATTGTACGCTTGACGCCGATCGTAACCGCCGGGATGCTCCGGCCTAGTTGCAGGAAGCCGCGCAATCGCCTGTAAAGCGTCAAGGAAAGTCTGCCACTGCGCATTCTTTCGCCCGGAGGGAGCACCGTAAATGTCGAACGACACGACGACCGCGAAAACACTTTTGGCTGGGAATGTAGTTCCGCCACGACCCTGTGCGTTTTATCAAGCAGATATGGCGACCCCATCGAAGGCGCATCGCGACGGTGCGGAAAAAACGGGCAACAATGCCGGCAGTCTGCGCCATCGGTGCATGCTCCATCCTGGTAAGGCCACCGGCCCCGATGGCAATGCCCTCGGCGTTTCGGAATGCACCCTTCCCAGACAGGCCTTATGCCAGGCGCAGCGACGACAGGCATTCAGTCGATTGTACGCCACGGTGCCCACGCTTCAACGAACGGGGTCCATGCCGGTTGTAGTCGGGTGACAAGGCGACTCGTGCAGTAACGTGAAGTAATAGGAAAAGCCGGAGCGAGCTCGCTCCGGCTTTTCCTATTACTTCTTGGGCCCCACCTTGGTGGGAGCGACCTGGCGAGAAGTGAGGAAAAACGCCGCGGCTCCGAGAAAATCGACGGTGTCTCCCCTGGTTAACTTGACCGGATTGGCCCCATTGATATCGACCGAATAAATGGATGGGTTCGCCACTCCGGCTTCCAGTCTGGTAAAATACAACTTGCGCCCATCGTCTGACCAGGCCGGCGCAAAGTCCACTGCCCCGTCCGTCGCTATCACCTGCTTGCTCCCACTCCCATCGGAATTTACCACATAAATATGCGGCTGGTGATTTTCTCCGGAAGCCATATATGCAATGTGCTTGCCATCCGGCGCCCAGGCGCCCAGGCCCGATTTTCCGGAAACCAATTGCTTTTGTCCTTTTCCGTTCTTATCCATAATATAGAGATGCGGCGCATTTGTGTCGGCTTCCAGAATGGTGTACAGGATATGTTCTCCATCCGGCGACCATGCTGGGGACAGTCCATCAACGAGCCGCTTTTGATTGGAGCCATCGGAACTCATCGTCATGATCACCAGCGTCGACTTATTCGCGCCCGAATCAAGCTTCGAGAAAGCAAGCAACTTCCCATCTGGAGACCAGGTAGGGCTGAATGCGATCGTATCGAGTGCAACGACTTTTTTCAAGAGCGTGCCATCCGGGGAGGTCGTGTAAATGTCCGACTTCTGAGCTTTAGCATCTGCAATTCCGACGAATGCAATGCGCTTTCGATCGGCCGACCAGGCGGGATCCAGATCGATCCTTTCGCCATTGGTCACTTTCACGGGATTGCTCCCATCCGAGGCCATGGTGTAGATGTTCATTCGGCCCGTGCCCGACCGGTCGGAAACAAACACCAATCGTCCTGAAGGTTTCGGGGTGACCACAGGTGCGCAAACCGCACGCACGGTGTTGAATGCTATCAGCAGGGTCCAGGCGACCCATGCGGAGACCCTCTTTCTCATTCTCATCTCTTGCCTCTTCATGGAAATCGGAACGCCGCTTTCGCGATCTTAAATTCCGCTTTCCTTGCTTCCTCGCGTGTATCCGATTTTAATCACGTTTTTCAATCACGTTCCAGTTCGATGTGATAGCGTCCGCCGAGAATTGAAAACGCGATTGCATCTCCATCCCGCACAAACTTATCCCCGCTGCCCCCGTCCGGAACCCCCTTTTTCCAGATGGATTTGCCGTTTAACCGAACAGAGGGGCTTGACAGTCCAAGCAGGGGGATTCGAACATGCGCCCGACTGCCGGTGGGAGCCGTCAAATTGACGGTAATAGCCGGCGACGGCGCTCCGCCGGGGATCACGGCGCCCATCGGATCGATCTGTGCCGCAGTGGTCCTATAGTGATAGGCCACGGAGATGTTGCCCCGTGGCGTGGGCACGACGGCCTTTAGCCAGGAAAGCGAACCGGGTCTTAAATCGACGGTGAACTCCTCGAAGCCGGGTTGCAACGGCCGAATCCCCGCGATTTCCGCCATCAGATCGACCGTTGGGGCCGCGCTCCAGGCGTGGCATAGACTCCAGTGCGGTTCCCACTGTTCCCAGAACGTGGTCGCCCCACGGTCGAGCATCGCTCCCCACTTCTCCCGTATATAGGCAAGCGCACGGTCATGCAGGCCACATCCATATAAAAGGCGGAGCAGATAGAACGCGAAATACGGGGTGGCGATCGTTACGATTTCGGATCGATCCACATCGGGTCTTTGATCGGAAAGTAGATACGCTTTGTACCCTAACGCTCGCAGGATGGCTTCCGTCTGGCGATGGTCCGCAAGGCCCACCAGGGCTGCCAGAACGTTCGACTGCTCGCTGACAATGCGGGAACGTTCTCCCTGCACGATTCCATCGATGTAACATCCGCGCGTGCGATCCCATAGCGAATCGTTGACGCTTTCGCGTATGTCCTCCGCAAGGATATCCAGTTCGCCGCCACGATCCGGGTAGCCCAGCGCCCGAGCGATTTTCCCGGAAGCGCGCAATGCATCGTACGCGAATGCGTTCACGGCCGTCGACTTCCCAGCCGTATTCAAGGGAGCCCAATCGACAAATACCCATCCGGGAGGATCCTGCAACAGACCATCCGTATCGACGCATGCTTTGAGCGCCGCAATAAGGCGTTCTAGGTTGGGCCACACGCTTTCAAGCAGCGTTCGGTCGTTGGAATGAAGGAAATATTCCCACAGCGCCACAGGCCAGAGGAAACAGAAGGTCGGCAGGATCGGATCGAACGGCGGATCCGCCGGATAGATTCCTCGAAACCATCCGGAATCGTCCTGCGATTGGGGATACTGCAGCAGCGCTTTCCGGGCCAGCGCGGAGTCTCCAAACGCGTAAACGGCTACCAGTCCCTCCACGCGGACGTCTCCGAGCCACTGTCCGCGTTCTCGCCATGGGCAATCCATAAAGCCGTCGTCCATGCATAGTTCCGTCGTATAACGCCCTACTTCCCAGATCCGCTGCAACAGCGCGTCCGAGCATTGGAATTCTCCCTTATGCTCGACCGGGTAGCCGCTCACGGTCATTTCCACGAGGATCTCCACTGGCTCCGGACAGTCGTAGAAATCCAGGCGCACGTAGCGAAAGGCCCGGTGATCGAGGGGCTGATACCGCTGGAAGCCCGGACGCATGATCAGCCGGTCCGCATAATGCACGTCACAGCCGCCCCAATGATTTGGATTGACGGTTCCATCCGCCTCGATACGCTCGCTATAACCGATGTCGACCCGGCCCCCGGCCCCCTTGCGAACAACGAGCAGCGGAAACCCGCTCACCTCTTTCCCGAAGTCGAGGACGACGGAAACACCTTCCTGGCCCGACTGGGGCGCGACGGTCAATAACGCGGGATGCCGAAAGGAGACGGATTCCGAAGAAACCACTTCCAGCGTCGTGGCACGCTCCATATCCTCGGCCGGCGTAATATTTTCATCCGTGCGTGCGGTTGCTTGCAAGCGAACGCGACCGACTTGCTGCACGCGTACGGGAGCCATCCCCCGGAAAAATGGCGGCGGAATATCTCTTGGCAGCATTTCGATCCAGGGTTCCATGCCGACCGGCCCAAGGTTCAACGCAAACTCCCAGCTTGAATCGTCGAAGCCAGGCAGATTCCAGGCTTCCGGCTCCCGCCTTGCGTCGAATACCTCAGGATACGCGAGTTGAATACTCATCCGCTCGTAGCCCACCCCATAGGGCGCGGATGCCGCTCTCCAGCGGGCGTCTGTCCCGAACGTCTGGGTCTCACCCTGCGCGTTTTCGATGTCCGCCTGCAATAGAAAGCCGGGACTGCCCAGGCAAGAATAGCAGGTGCCGATCCCATAATGGGTCGCCAAAACCGCAAATGTATTCGATCCTGGATGGAGCAAGTCGCGGACATCGTAGACGTCGAAGTATTGACTGCCTGGATGACTGCGCGCCGGCCCATGTCCAAGCATCCGCCCATTTACCCACAGTCGATATCGCGTATCCGCGCAGACACTAAGCACCGCTGCAGACAACTCACCGCCGGGGGCTTCCAACGTTCCGCGAAAATAGCAATGGCGCGACCGTGCGTCGCCTTCTTCGGATATGCTCGGTCCCCATATCCAGTTTGCTCGCCACTCCCCATCCGCCATCGCTTGCCCACCCTTTCCATGCCTACAAATTGTTTCCAGAACCTACGCAACGCTTGGGCTCCGCAAGGGTCACCGCTCCGCGTGAGAGCGGGCAAGCCGGTTCCTTACTGTCCCTACTACGGCGAGAAGTCCAAAGGCGGCAACTGTGAGGAGCAGCGTGTAAAAGCGCGCATCCCTATCGTTGCCCTGTTGAACCGCGTCATAAAGCGCGACGGGAAGCGTTTGCGTACTCCCCAGAATCGTCCCAGCGACCATGAAGGTGGCGCCGAACTCCCCCAGCGCCCGCGCGAAGGCCAGCATAAACGCGGCCAGCAGCCCACGATAGGCCAGCGGAGCGATCACATGAATCAGCAGAGTAAACTCTCCGGCGCCAAGTGTGCGCGCCGCTTCCAACAACTCACGGTCGATTGCGGCAAATGCCGCCGTCGCACCGCTGACGAAGAGCGGAAAGGCCATCACAGCCCCCGCTATTGCCGCGCCCTGCCACGTAAA
>JBBRKX010000114.1:0-9217 GCA_038231675.1 Chthonomonadales bacterium
ACTGATCGCAGTCTGCCGATCCTCGACCCGATTTCCAAGATCCAGATGGAGACTCTTTCCCGCAACTGCGAGGAGTTCGGGGTTACGTTGTACGATCTGCATAGCGCACGACAGGGCATCGTACATGTGATTGGCCCGGAGTTGGGACTTACGCAGCCCGGGCTCACCATTGTTTGCGGTGACAGCCACACCAGCACCCACGGCGCGTTCGGCGCGCTGGCGTTTGGAATCGGCACCAGCGAAGTCGAGCATGTGCTTGCGACCCAGTGCCTGCCGCAGTCCCGGCCGAAAACCATGGAGATCCGCGTCAATGGCGCCCTCGGGCTCGGCGTGACCGCCAAGGATGTCATTCTCGCGATCATCGGGAAGATCGGCACGGACGGCGCCACGGGATACGTGGTCGAATACACGGGCGAAGTGATCCGCGCGCTTTCCATGGAAGGCAGGATGACGATCTGCAACATGAGCATCGAAGCCGGCGCACGTGCGGGAATGATCTCTCCGGACGAAAAGACATTCGACTACCTCAAGGGACGCACGTTCGCTCCGCAAGACGCGGACTGGGATGCGGCGCTCGCGGAATGGCGGCAGTTGCCTACCGACGACGGCGCGGAATTCGACACGCTTATAGAGCTGGAAGGCTCGGAGATCGCCCCCTTCGTTTCCTGGGGAACCAGCCCTGGCATGGTGGCGCCGATCACCGATCGCGTCCCCTCACCGGAGGACTACGCCTCCGAGTCCGATCGCCGTTCCATCCAGCGCGCTCTGGAGTATATGGGTCTGACGGCAGGGGAGCCGCTCTTATCGCTCGCTCTCGACAAGGTGTTTATCGGCTCATGCACCAATGGCCGCATCGAGGACCTTCGGGCCGCGGCGGGTGTCGCACGTGGGAATAAGGTAAGCGAGCGTGTTCACGCTCTCGTGGTCCCCGGCTCCGTGGCCGTAAAGAAGCAGGCGGAAGCGGAAGGACTGGACAAGATCTTCATCGAGGCCGGGTTCGACTGGCGCGAAGCGGGGTGTTCGATGTGCCTGGGAATGAACCCCGACATCCTTACGCCCGGTCAGCGGTGCGCCTCCACTTCGAACCGCAACTTCGAGGGCCGGCAGGGCAAAGGCGGCCGAACGCATCTGGTCAGTCCGGAAATGGCGGCCGCCGCCGCCATTGCGGGCCACCTCGTCGACATCCGGGAATGGAAAAAATAATGGAATCTTTTGTTCGATTGGAGGGCCTCGCGGCCCCGCTGGATCGGGTGAACGTCGATACCGACCAGATCATCCCCAAACAGTTCCTGAAGCGCATCGAGCGCACCGGTTTCGGTCAGTTTTTGTTTTTCGACTGGCGCTATCGAGATGACGGCAAGACGACCGATCCGGATTTCGAATTGAACGCGCCGGCCCTACAGGGCGCCACTGTGCTGATCACCGGCAAGAACTTCGGGTGCGGCTCGTCTCGCGAACATGCCCCATGGGCTTTGAACGATTATGGCTTCCGGGCGATCGTTGCGCCTTCGTATGCGGATATCTTCTACAACAACTGCTTCAAGAACGGCATCCTTCCGGTGACGCTGCCGGAGGAGACGGTCAACATGCTCCTCGCCAAAGCCAAAGCGACGCCGGGGTATCGGATGACCATCGATCTGGAAAATCAGACCATCACGGATGGGCAGGGTTTCGATGCGAAGTTCGAAGTCGATTCGTTTCGCCGTTACTGTCTCTTGAACGGATTGGACGATATCGGGCTTAGCCTCCGCCATGAACAGGATATCACCGCGTATGAGGGACGCCGCCCCGCATGGAAGCGTGGAGCCACCGTCGCCGGCTAATCGCCACTGACTTCAGGGTCACGGCGGCGAGACGTGCATAGCCCGCCACCCATAAGGATAGCCTGCTCGCGGTTGCGCGAGCAGGCTATCTTCTTTGCAAACGGAACCGTTGCGGCCGCGAGGAAGTGGGAGACGCCCGCACTGACGAATCAGCACGACTGCGTCTCAGGCGATGTCCTCTACCCACCTGACGCCGCCGGATAAACAGCCCGATCTTCCTCATGAAAGCGGCCCGGTTCCCTCCGTACGTCTCCCACACGGTTTATTCCACGCGCTGCGCCGTGTGTTGGCTGTAGGGATGCCGGAATTGCCTGAAGGAGATCACGCATCGGCGTAAACTCGTCGATGCGTTTGGGCCGCTGGAGCGTTTTCTCGAGGAGGTGTCCGCGCTGGATACAAAGCTCGGTCTCTTGCTGGTTCAGCTCCCACTGAGCCCTGCGATGCACTCGACGTTCTGGAAGGATGGAAAGGAGGCGCTCACGCTGACGCCAACCAGCGCAACCGCGGCAATAGCGAAGTCCTATACTCGCCTGCCCGACCGGTTGAACGGGGCCTACTTCGTCCTGAAAGCGGATAGGTTCGCCTGGACGCCTCCTATTCGAATTTTCCATAATGGACTGGGTTTCCTAGCCAGGATGTTTACTTGAAAAATAGGCCGGACACCTTTTTGAGGTGTCCGGCCCAGGTGTGGTTCAGGTTAAGGCAACCCATTGTGTGGCTAGAACCGCGTGCTTGTCATATCGAAATAGATCCGTTTGTATAGCGTGGAGTAGGTAAGATCGAGCTCTCGTGCGCCTATCCGGCGACCGATAGTGAACTCCATATCCTTATAACTCGTGCCTCCGTATCGCTGAAGCGTCACGGCGGAAAGAAGACGCCATTGGCTGTCCAACCGGTAGACAAAATCCGCGAGCGCGCTTGCTTCGGGAGAATCGAGAAAAGCGCTTCCGAAAATGTTGGCTTGAAAGCGTTTACCGGAGGCGAGTCCGTAATTGATGCTGATTCGGTGCTTCCCGCCCGCAAGATAGATCGCACCCGGCTGGGATACAAAGTCGTAGGTGATGTTCATTGAGCTGCCGCCCGATAGCGTACGGTCCAGAGAAAGTGTCGCAAGTGCTGCCGGCCCGGAAACCCCTCCGCTAGACCAGATCTGCCCGATGCTGAAGGAGTCGGAAAGCGTGGTGCGCTTGTCGAGGTGAAAGGGAAGGCTATACGTGCGCAGGTTGATGCCTTCCTGGATAACACGGGTATTGGTCAGCAAAGCGTCGGCGCCATGGGTCTGTGAAGCGGAAAAGGTCGTTCCGAGCGTGTACTGAAACGTATGCGATCCAGCAAGAGGGTGCGGGAGTGTTTGCGTGTAAACATCCGCGTTCTGGCTGGTCGCACTGGGGCCGTACAGCGTCTGGCCGCTGCTTACATTGACTCCCCACTGCATCTTACGCAGTTGCTGGGCGATGTTCGCGGAAGTGATCATACTATCGTGGTTGGGGAAGTCCACATAGAAGTTACCCTGTGTCACCTTGTTGAACTCCTGGTTATGACTCCAGCGAAACCCCCAATCGCCGCGTGTCAGGCCCGTAAAGCCGAACGATCCCTGATACCGATGACCGCCCTCCGAATTGTAAGCCTGGATCATGTCGAGCGACCAGCCCGGACTCGTCGAGGCATATCCCCGGCCGACCGGCTGCTGATGACGTAAGGTAAGAATGCCGGTCGATTTTGGCGACAGATCATAATAGAACGGCACCTGTAGCCCCAAACCGCTGGTGCCGAAACTGAGAAACTGATCTGAGAACAATTCGGTGGAATGGAGCGCCAGTTCATAGAAATTCAGGGAAAGAACCTGCACCTGATCCTGAAAAAATTTCGCATGACGAAATTGTAGGCGATCCCCGGGAAAATACGTAATCCCCTTGGAAGTAACGATGAGTTTCACCTGGAGTTCAGGAAAAACAAAGGTCGAGGAAAGTAGCGGGGCCGTGTACGGCTCCAGGTGAAGTGTCTCTCCGGAGATTGCCGCCGTTTGAAGGTGACCTTTCAGTTCCGTGACCGCATACCCTGTCGCGCTTGCAAGGTTATAATAAAGACGGGAGGCATGTAGCGTCTGCCCGGCGCGCTTCAAGGTGATGTTTCCATAGGCGCGAACGACACTAGTGTCGCATTGGAGTTGATACCTATCTGCCGCCAGACTCAGATTACGGTAAGTCAGGTGAGATCCGCCTTCGGTTCCCTGAGCGTCGATGACCCGGTCGGTGACGCTGTAGGCGAGGTAGCTATTGGCTGAGGCCGTCATATAGCTGTTGCCTTCGTATGTCTCCGCCGGATCGTTTGTAAAAACGAAATCCAGGGTGGCATTGCCGCCGCCCGGAGAGAACGCCGTCACATGCGCGATGCCTGGTATCGGGGCGCTGGTGAGTCGGATGCGCGCGACGCCGCCAAGAGTCTGCGCTTCCCCTTGCGAGAGCGTTCCGGCGGTCGTCTGGAACTGGACGGCGGTATTGTTGGGAACGGGCCGCGCGCCGTCCCGAACCTCCGCGATAAGATCCGTGGATTGCTTGCCGTCCGCCAGCAAGACATCGCGTGTGGACCTTAGCGAGATGGTCGTAAGGGCGCCTGCCCCGCCGCAAGCAGCGACAAGCATGTATCCCAATACCAGAAGAACAAGCCAAAAACAAGTTATCCTGCGCATAGTACGGAAGGTTCTCCGTTTAAATAATGAGGAAAGCCGTTTTAGAAATGGAGGGTCGAGGCGACGTACTGTATGTAGTCCGCCGCCCATTTTGACGTTGGCGCACGCATCGGAAGTTCGAAACGGGCCCTATTCTATTTATGACGCCGCGGTGCGGCAGTGACCGGCGCCATCCCCTTCGGCAGAACTTCACTCATCAGTCGCTCGGTGATATCGCGTATCGCCTGCGTGGCGAGGATCCGCTCCGATGTGCTCTGCGGTATAACGGTTGGATTGGTTGTAAACGGATAGCTTTCACTTGCGGTGCGGGACCGGCTTGAGTCAAAGAAATCGATCAGTCGGACCGACATAACGATGCTGACTTGCCTGGTGGTCGGATCGAACTGGTAATCGTCGATGCTGCTCACCAGCGCCATGTCATACAGCGTGGCGGATATGATCTTCTGAAGCTTCGCGTTCGCATCGAACGGCGGATTGAGGTCGGCGTTAGAAAGCGTGCCCTCGGTATTGGCCCTACGAATAGAAGGAAGCGAACCGATGAAGAATACCGGCTCATACACTCCAGTGAACTGGAGTCGCGTTTCCTGAATTTCGGAGGAAATCCCCGTAAGGAAAGGAGGGACTACCCCGGTGGTAATATGCGAGCTGACATCCGGCGGGAACAACAGCACCACCCTGGGGGTAATAGCAGCCGTATCCATCTTCAGATGGCCACGCCGACCGCTATTATCTCGCCCTACGCGCGAACGTCCTTTCTGGCGCGCCGCAGAAACTCCCGTTCCTGAGGCCGTTCCCACGGTTGGGCTGGTGGTCGCCGGCTTACCGGAGTTCGCCTCTACCGGCGATGCGGGAGGCGGGGCGGTGGGTGGCGCTGCGCCGGGTCCCACGTCCTGCCCGGCCGCTCGGGAGGGAACCCCACACACGAGAAGGAGTGCGCCGATTGCAAATGTTTTCCATGCCATCGTCCGAATGCTCGAGGAATGGCGCGATCCACCGGTCAGGTGCGAGAATCTCAACATAATATCTCTCCGTTGATGAGGATGCACAGGGCAGTGTGCCACAGGCTGTCCACCCTGAATTTTCGCCACGTGGGAGTCGGGCGATAACCCACAGATGCAAACTGAAAAAGCGGCCGAGCGCTCCGAACGTCCGGCGGATAAGAACCATAGGAACGGCGCCGTTTCAGGTGGAGTACGGCGCCGCTTAACGAACCCTCTTAATGAACAGTATATGTCTTCACTATGCGCGTATGCTCTCCATCGGAAGTCAACGCATGCAGTTCGATCCTATACGTGCCTCGATGCAGCGGCTTGCCCTGCTGATCGTGACCGTCCCACACCAGATCGCCCGTGGTTCCATTGGAATCGATCGCAGCAGACGGCTGGGTAAGCGTTCGAACAAATTGCCCATTCGAGTTACTGATGGTCAACTGGATCTGCGCCGCCCGTGTAAGCACATAATGCAGCGCGATGCCAGCCGGCTGGCCGGACACACCCCGTGTGATGCCGGGAACGATGTCGAAGGTGGTGACGACCGCCCG
The DNA here is from genome assembly GCA_038231675.1 of Chthonomonadales bacterium. Taxonomy (GTDB): domain Bacteria; phylum Armatimonadota; class Chthonomonadetes; order Chthonomonadales; family Chthonomonadaceae; genus JBBRKX01. The sequence continues at coordinate 6,053 of JBBRKX010000114.1, forward strand.
GCCATGTCCTTCGTTATCCGCCACGATCTGGAGTTGCGCGGTCGCGTCCGCTCCGGTCTGCACACGGTACGATGAAACGGACCGTAGCAGTTTCGATTCTCCGGTCGCCGGGTTCAGCAGTCGCAGCCGGAGGCTGCGCGGAAGGTTTGCTCCGATGTTGGGCCAGCTCAGATCGATGTCCTGATGCGGCCTGGCCGAAACCACGCGAACGTTCCATATCTTTTGGCCGAAAGAGGACGATCGAACATCGAGCGCGACATCTCCCTTCCTCCACTCCGGATGGAGGATCGAAAGCGAGATCTGCGAACTGGCGGCCGGCGGCTTCAGATACTTGTACATATCGTAGTTATCCGTGGCCTTCGGCGATACGCCTACATAGATGCTGTCCGTACCGCCGGAGCCGGAGGCCGTGCGCGCATAGATATGGGTAGTCCAGTTCTGGCTGCTGCCCACCGTGCTGAGCGTCAGGCCTGTTGGAGCGCCTTTAACGGCACGACTTACGCTGACGCCGGGCGTGTCCACACCCGGGAAGTGGAGCGTGAGTTCCTTCTCGAAAAACAGCCAGTACGCCTTGAAGGGCTCCATATCGAAGCCCAGAGGAAGGGGGATATATTGCCAGTTCGCGGGATTCGTATCGCTTGTATCGTAGTACCAGACCTGCTGGGCAATCAACCGGTGGATGGTATCGGCGGCGACTGTCGCGGGGAATGGATTGTACGGATCCAGACTGTCGGCGTTCGTGTCCCCAACCGTGACTTCCGAAAAGCGGATATTATAAAGGTACGGGTTTGCAATGAGATTCCAGCCGGCCGGATATATGAGTTTGAAAGTCTGCAATTGCCCCGGCGTCTGCACCTGGCCGGCGATAGGCAAATAGGTCGCACAATCCACCTTTACCGTCTGGTCTCCGGGTAGTTTGCTTCGGACAAAATATCCGCGCCCTTGCACAGTGGTCGTCTTCTCCTCGTAATGCGCATTGACCGGCCCGGGAATATATCCGACGAGATCGAACAACGGTGTGATCCCGCTGTTGATGGCGAACGCCGGACCGAGTATTTTCGAGAGGGGAGTGCCGCCGAGATCATACGGGATCGAGAACATCACGAACTGGCCCTGTGTCGTGGTTTGCCCCGGCAGCGTGAAGTTCGGTGGAGAAGGCACCTGTATCGCACGCTGAACGTTCTTCGAGCCTCCGGAGTCGTCGGATTCCGTCACGATAAACTTCAAGTTGCCGGCCTGCCTGAGTCCCCCTGGCTGCTGAGGGTTCACGATGACCTGCCAGGAGACGCTGCCTTCATTGCCGGGAGCGATGCTCGCCACGGTCTGTGACAATGGTGTCTGTACGGGATTCGCGAGGATCAGCCCCTGCGGAAGTGTCAGAGTGAATTTGACATTTGTGACCGCCTGTCCCGTTCCCAGCACCGCTCTCGGGTCGAGATCGGTCCGGTTGGTGCCATAGGCCGTAATGGTGATCGGCGTGGTCGAGGAGCAGACGGGATTCAATGGATCTGTTCTATCGACGCTGTAATTAAAGGCGGGTGGCGAGCTCACATCCAGGGAAACGGGCAAATTGAAGTCGTTGTCCGTGGTGGATTGTCCGACAAAGGTCACATAAGTGGTCGGATTTTGAGGGACCAATTGGCTGGGGTCCCAGAACACCGTTACCGCCGAGGGAAGTGCGCTGGCTCCGATCAGATTGACCGAAGGATCCGGAGTAAAGTTCCACAGCACTCCCGGGGTGAATACTCCTGGAGCGCTGAACGGCGGCGCGGTGCCATCCAACACCGACACACGCCCGAATGCGACCCGCGTGGGAGGCGTGGGTTCGACGCCTGGAAAATTCGCCTGCGTATCGATCAGCGTCCCGCGGATCGAATGATAGAGAGCCGGAGTCGTCGCTGTCGCGGCCGCAAGCGGAGCAAAGATTTCATAGTACGCCGGAACGGTTTGTAAAAGCGTCTCGGTTCGCAAATAAGGCAGAGTAGTATTGGCCGGGAGGCGTATGGGATAGCCGGTCCCGAGCGTGGTCCCCAGGATGGTCGAGGGCTGGCTGATGTCCTCCGTAAAGGCAAGTCCGACGTTATGTGGACCGCTGTCGAGGTTCACCTCGGTAAACTGGAAACGGACCGTATCATGGATAAACGAGGCCACCATGTTAATCCGGATCATCGGATTGAGTAACGTGAACTTGCCTCCCAGGGTCTCTATCAAGACTGAGCCGGTTTCCCAGGCGGCCTCGATTCGCCTGCCGACTAGACGCGGCTTGCTGATCCATATGCTTGGGGTTGCAGTAAGGTCGCCGAACCGAAAGTCGAAGCCCTGGCTTTTCCCAACTCCACCGGCATCCACGCGAACGAACAGCGAGGTGCCCTGGGCGTTCGCGGTCGAAAGAATATAATCGTTTGGAGCGGTAGGATTCGTAGGCGTCGTAAACAAGTTGAACGAGCCCGAGATTGCGGCCGTGATGCCTACCTGCAGTTGCAAGGTGCCTGTCGGGTTGGTAATGGACACGAAGTTGGTGCCCTCGATGCCTGGGAATCCGGCGATCGGAGCCGCGTTCACTTGCGCGCCTCCGGGCCGGAGGCTTGTGGTGAGAAGGGCGCAGGCGACCAACGCTCCTGAGAATAACCTGGATCGAATGAGTGCGGATAAGTTCCACCCCATGAGAGATTCCTCCCTGCTAAACATAACATCTTGAGTGCGCGGATCGGGTAAGTCCCACGCTATGGTAGACACCGATGTCCGTGTCCACTGTTGATACTTGCCGCCCGCATGCCCGGGCGAAGGCGGGGGGAACACTAAGCGTCGTGCCGCCGAAAGATGTCGGAGGCGCATAAACAAATTTACGGATCCAGATGAACCGGAAACAACGATAGATATTGTCGCTACAAAAGGAAGGAACCGACCGGGGCCATGCCAACCAGATGGCATGGCCCCAACAGGCCTAATTCAAGATATTGAGCGATAGAACTTGCCGAGTGATTTCTCCGTCTGGGGTCACTGCTTTGATCTGCACCGCATACTGGCCGCGGTGGAGCGGTTTGCCATTGCGGTCCAGACCATTCCATGTCAAATGGTTGGTTCCTTCCGACACCGCGCGGCTTGGGCTGAAGGTGACCACTTCCTGACCGCTAAACGTGAGAATTGAGGCCTCGAGCGTAACAT
>JBBRKX010000115.1:0-9210 GCA_038231675.1 Chthonomonadales bacterium
CTCGCCGTGTACGTTGGAAGATCTCCCTGCTGCGTGATCAGTCTCATGGTTGCAAACTCGGAATGGATTGTAGCGGATACCGGCATAACCGCCGAGGAATACGATGCGGTTCTGCTCTATTGCCATCGTACCGCAGGCGGCCCAGATATCCTTGTCGTGGATGACATCTCTGTCGATGAGAGATTTGCCTTGGACATGTCTTCCTCAGGCTTTTTGCTTCCATCGTGCGTGGGCATTCCTTTGCGGGGGGAAAGAGGGTCCATCATTGGATCGCTGTGCGTTCTGGATCGCATTGCGCGTACCTGGGAGATGGGGCAGCGCTCCGCGCTGCTCGCATTAGGCAATCAGGTGGCGCAGACACTTTTCCTGAAAGAGAGGATTGAAGCGACCAACATCATTGCGTCTCCACATGGCGCTTATGCCGACAACGCCCTTCACGAAACCCAGGGTAAAGGCTCATGTTCCGTCAGCGCCACGTCAAAACTCGCTGCGTTAGACCGATCAGGCGACTGGAATTGGTGGTCGGATCTAAAAACGCCAATTCCGGATACGTCTGGAAATGTTATCGGGGTAGCCGGGATTGCAATCGATATCAGTGCCCGGAAGCAAATGGAAGAGCAGCTCCAGCAGGCGCAGCGAATGGAAGGGATCGGCAGATTGGCCGGCGGGATCGCGCACGATTTCAACAACCTTCTTACCGCAATCCTCGGATATTCGGATCTGACCCTGTCTGCTCTGCCGCCGGATGCGAGCGCGACAACTTTCGTGCGCAACATCCGGAAGGCGGCTGAAAGGGCCACGGGTCTCACCGGGCAATTGCTGTCATTCGCGCGAAAGCAGGAGATGGAAACACAAGTCATTGCGTTAAATGACTTGATCGCTGAGCTCGAAGCCATCCTTCGGCGTGTAATCGGAGAGCATATCCTCCTGGAAGTTTCTCTGCGCGCTGACCACAGCCTCATTCGAATCAACCAGGGTCAGTTTGGTCAGGCAATGATCAATCTGGTCGCAAATGCACGAGACGCCATGCCGGGTGGCGGCATATTAACGATCGACACGCTCGATGTCACGGTGGATGAATGTAATCCCGGAACGTGTAACCTCGCATTTGGGCCTTACGTGCTGCTTACCATTACCGACACGGGAGTCGGAATGAGCGAAGCTGTTCAGAAGCGTATGTACGAGCCATTTTTCACCACCAAAGAACGCGGGAAGGGGACCGGAATCGGATTGGCGGCCTGTCTTACCATCGTGCAGCAGGCACGCGGCCACATAGATGTATCCAGTACGGAAAACGAAGGCAGCGTATTTCGAATCTATCTTCCCACAACGCTCGACTGCTGATTCCTCACCAAGGACATTGCGCCCGTTGGTTCTGCCTCCCACAGGAAATCTAATTTTATTCCTTTGTTCCTGAAGGAGGCGGAGCGTGGGTGGAATAAGGAGAGGAAGATGCAAACCGGCTCGTACGGCCTTTGGGGTCCGTTGACGGTTCCGATGGTCTGGGGTACACTGGATTTGATCGTAAACATTCGATCTCCGCGTGCGCATGCTAGGAAGGTTGTGTTTTATGCCATCTTATCCGGACGATCCCGAGGTAATCCTACCCAATGGAGCACGTGGGCGCCGTCCGCGTTCCTTTCGCGGGTTTATTGGATTGGGCATTCTCTTTCTTGGCTTCCTTTTATTTCATAATGCGGTTCCCCTGTATACCGATTGGCTCTGGTTTGGAGAGGTGGGATACCGTCAGGTCTTTTCGACAACCATCGTCGCAAAGATGACGGTCTACTTCCTGTTCGCCCTCGTTTTCCTCATCTTCTTTTATGGCAACATATTGGTTGCTCGGCGTCTGGCGCCGGAAAAATCGGATCGATTCTTGATGGAACGTTTTGGGCCGGAATGGGGCAAAAGAATCCACAAGGGTATTGGAGCCGTGGCGCTTGCCGGCTCCCTTTTCCTTGCATTGTGGGCTGGCGCACTGGCCGTAGAGAACTGGCCAGCATGGCTGGAATTCACCCATTGGACGGCATTTCATAAGCTAGATCCGGTATTCGGGAATGATGTGGGCTTTTATGTCTTCCGAGTTCCGTTCCTCCGGTTCCTTTCCGAGTTCGGCATGGGGGTCGTGATCCTTACCGCGATTGCCGTGGTCCTTATTCATGTGGCGGATCAGGCGATCGAATCCTGGGCAGGTCTGCCCAATGTAAAGCCGGGCGTTCGCGCGCAACTTCTGACACTCATCGCCTTCCTGGCTCTCCTTACCGCTTTTGCCACCCGTCTCGACTCTTACGATCTTTTGACAAGCGACAACGGCAAATTTTTCGGAGCCGGTTACACGGATCTGCATGTCCGTTTGATCTCTCAGGATCTGGAGATTATTTTCCTTATCGTTGCGGCCGTCGCTTGTTTTGCAGGTATTGCCTTGCGGCGTCGTGACTTCCGGTGGCCGATCTATGCGGCAGTAGGCTGGCTTGCCACCGTCTTGGTGGGCGGTAATGTTTTGCCAGGGATCGTGCAGAAAGTCTATGTGGAGCCGAATGAACTCTCGATGGAGCAGCAGTACATCAGTCGGAACATAGACTTTACCCGGCAGGGATATAATCTCAAGTCCGTCAGCGTAGATACGTTCCCTGCGGATCAGAGCCTGACGCCGGGGCAATTGCGTTCGAATCGGGATACCCTGGACAATGTCCGACTCTGGGACTACGACTACCTTGGAAAGGTGTATGAGCAGCTCCAAACGGTGAAGACGTATTACAAATTTCAGAAAGATAACGCGGACGGCACTCGGTCGCCTAACATCGATATCGACAGATATAGGATCGGCGGGCGGCTTCGGCAGGTTATGCTTGCCGCACGCGAAATGGATCCGGGCGATCAGCCCTGGCAGAATCTGAAACTGGCTTATACCCACGGCTATGGTGTGGTTATGAGCCCTGTCAATCGGGTGATCGGTGGCGGTCCGGACTACTTTCTTCAGGGTATCCCGTTAACCACCTCTCCGGAAGCCGCCTCCATTGCCGTTTCCCAACCGGACATCTATTACGGTGAGCTGGCACACGATTATGTTTTCGCGAATACCGATCATCAGGAGTTCGATTATCCGTCTACACAGGGCACCGGTGGGGCACAAGATCATTATGTGACCTATACCGGTAAAGGCGGTATTCGCATCGGTGATATGGAACTGGCTAAGCTTGCGTTCAGTCTGCGGTTTGGAGACTCGAATATCCTCCTTGCTCGGGGCTTTAAGCCGGAGACAAGGGTTCTCTTTCGAAGAGATATCCGAGATCGCGTTCGTACGATCGCTCCATTTCTTCAGCAGGATGGGGACCCGTATCTCGTGGTCAGCCCGGAGAACGGACGGTTGGTATGGATCATCGACTGCTATACCCTTTCAGACCATTATCCTTACTCTCGTCCGGAGCAATTGTCGGTCAACCCCGTCCAGTACATTACGCCGAATTATATTCGAAATAGCGTGAAGGCGACCGTGGATGCATACGACGGCGAGGTAAACCTCTATGTCACCGATCCAACCGATCCGATCGCACAGACGTACGGAAAGATCTACCCTGGACTATTCAAGGGATTGGCGCAATTGCCGCAAGGGCTGCAAGCTCATCTCAGATATCCGGAGGACCTATTTCGGATTCAACGTTCCATCTATGCCACCTATCACGTCGACGACGCGCGGATCTTCTACCTCAAGGAGGACGCATGGGCCATTCCGGTTGAGCCGAATGGTCAGCAAACGCCGACCGCGAACGGCGAAGATCCCAACATAGCCGGATCGCCGAAACAGATGGAGCCTTATTACGTCATCATGCGGCTTCCCAATTCAGGGGGAGCCGGGGCGGCTGAAAAGGCGCAGGGCACTGGCGGGGAAGAGTTCATTTTGATGAGCCCGCTTTCTCCCATTAATCGAGAGTCGCAGAACGTGCTCGGGTGGATGTGCGCCCGATGTGATCCGGGGCATTACGGCGAATTGGTGCTGTATCGGTTCCCGCAGACCGTTTCCGTGGAAGGGCCTTCTCAAATTCTGCAGAACATCAACACGGACAGAGTGATATCGCCGCAACTTTCCCTGCTGAGACAGGGTGGATCGACCGCCACCTTCGGCAATATGCTGGTTATACCGGTCGAAAAGTCGCTGCTTTACATCGCTCCCATGTATGTGGAGGCGAGCAATCCATCGAATAAGTTGCCCCAGTTGCAGAAGGTGGTGGTCTCGTATGGTTCGCATGTGGCAATGGAGAATACGCTGGACGGGGCGCTAGCCGATCTCTATTCCGGCTATACAGGCCCTGCTACAGCCTCCCTTACGTCGGATGCCGGAACCGGGCGCCTGTCATCATCCGGCGGATCCATGCCCATACAGATAAAGACTTCCATCGATCGCGCGGCAGCCGACTATGCCACCGGTCAGGAGCGGATGAAGGCAGGCGACTGGGCGGGATATGGAAAAGCGATGCAGGATTTGAAGCAGCGTCTGGACGAGATCACAAACGCGATAGGGCATAAATCGACCGCGCCTACCGCGCCAGGCAAATAGGGAACCGCATAGATGCGTTTTAAGGACTTGACCCTTCCGTTGGTCTTCATCGTGTGTATCGTGGTGGCCTGGTACAGCGAATTGCTCACCCGCCCTCCGAAGCCGGATGGGCCGGTCCATGTCAGTTACTGGGAAAAGTGGACCGGTTTCGAAGGCTCCGCCATGCGCGCTGTGGTGGATGCGTTCAACGCTTCCCAGGCGGATGTCCATGTGGATCTGCTGACGGTAAGCAACATAGAGCGCAAAACGCTCTTTGCTATTTCCGGGGGCAATCCTCCAGATATCGCGGGGCTCTTCGGGCCGAATCTGGCGGAATATGTCGACGACAATGCCCTCCGTCCTCTGGATAGTTACTGTCGACAATATTCCATTCAACGCTCACAGTATGTGCCAATCTTCTATGATATCGGTACGTACGATGGTCACGTCTATTCGCTTCCAAGCACTCCCGCCTGCACTGCCCTCCATTACAATAAACAGATGTTTCGGGCGGCAGGACTGAATGCGGAGCATCCTCCGCAAACCATCGAAGAACTCGATGAGGCCGCAGCGAAGATTACCACGCGTAAGCCGGATGGATCGATCGATCATGCGGGCTTTTTGCCTGCCGATCCGGGCTGGTGGGCCTGGTCGTGGGGCTACTTATTTGGTGGGCGCCTTTGGGATGGAAAATCTCGAATAACCGCGAATTCACCGGAAAATGTGCGCGCATTTGCCTGGATTCAATCTTACTCCGACCGCTATGGATCGAAGGAACTCAGCAAGTTCGAAAGTGGCCTCGGGCAGTTCTCCTCGCCGCAGAATCCGTTTCTGTCGAATAAAGTTGCGATGGAATTGCAGGGTGTCTGGATGTATAACTTTATCCATCAGTATTCTCCACAACTTGAGAAGCCCGTGTTGAACTGGGCGGCCGTGCCGTTTCCGCATCCCGCAAACCGGCCAGACCTCGCGAATCTCACGATAGCAGATGAAGACATTCTCGTAATTCCTAGAGGTGCGCAGCACCCTGACGCAGCTTTCAAGTTTATTGCATTCGTCCAATCCCAGAAGGGGATGGAGATGCTTTGCATGGGGCAGAAAAAGGAAAGCCCTCTTCTATCCGTAACGCCCGCGTTTTATAAACAGCATCCCAATCCGTTCATTCACCTCTTTGCCGATATGCCCAAGTCAAAGAATGTAATCAGCGCTCCCAAAATCGGTATCTGGCCGGAATATCAGGATGAACTGAAGAATGCGTACGACTTGATCGAGCGCAAGGAGCGTACGGCGCAACAGGCATTAGATTATGTGCAGGCACGGATGCAGCCCAAGTGGGACCAATACCTGGAGCGACTGAAATCGCGGAGGGAAACCGCCAGAGCCGAGGGGGCTCTTGCAAAAAACCACGCACTGTCAGGAGCGGGACAATGAAGGCGAGAAAAACAGAAGCTTGGACCGCCGTGCTTTTCGCGTCGCCATGGATCATCGGGTTTAGCGTATTTTTGCTATACCCGTTGTTGGCATCCATCTATTACAGCTTTTGTGACTACTCGGTGCTCCGCAGTCCGGTATGGATCGGACTTGCAAACTATCGTGATCTGATAAAGGATGAAGTGTTCTGGAAGACTCTGTGGAATACGGGGCTGTACGCGATGATGGCCCTTCCGCTTGGCGTTTTGGTGGCATTTGCACTCGCGCTGATGTTGAATGCAAAGATACGCGGCCTGACGATTTACCGGACTATCTTTTTTCTACCTTCTCTCGTTCCTCAGGTGGCGCTCAGCGTGCTCTGGCTCTGGATATTTAACGGAGAGTACGGCATTCTGAACAATGCGCTTGGCTTTCTGCATTTTGGTGGAATTCCCATCATGGGACATCACTTCCTGGCATTCCAATTCCATGGTCCTAATTGGCTGGGAGATCCAAGCTGGTCCAAGCCCGCGCTGGTTCTTCTGAGCGCATGGGGGGTAGGGAATGCGATGGTGATCTATCTCGCAGGCCTTCAGGATGTCCCGCAATCGCTTTATGAGGCCGCCGATCTGGATGGCGCGGGCTGGTGGGCAAAGACGCGCAATATTACGATCCCCATGTTGTCGCCAGTCATCCTCTTCAATCTGATCATGGGAATCATCGGTACGCTTCAGGTGTTCGCGGTGCCTTACGTGATGTCACCATCCGGCTCCCCTGCGCGTTCCATCTATTTTTATACGATGTACATATTCGACAATGCATTCATGTACCAGAAGATGGGCTACGCGTGCGCCATGGGCTGGATTATGTTTGTGATCATACTTCTGCTGACGCTTGGCGCGATAAAGCTTTCGGACAGGCACGTCCATTATGAAAACTCGTGAGCGTTCGCAAGGCCGGGTAACGTTGAACATAAAGGTGGGACCCTATGCCGGGTGGTAAAAGTAAAGGAACGAGCCAGCGTAACGCCTGGGTTCTGCATATCGCGTTGGTCGCTTTGTCGTTCTTGTTTTTGTTTCCGCTCCTGTGGATGATTTCTACCGCTCTCAAAGTGGAAGCGGAAACCATGCGCCAGCCTCCAACCTGGATACCAACGGATTTCCAATGGGTAAATTTTGCCAAAGCCTTTACGTACGGCAGAGCAGAATTAGGATATATTCCTTTCTTGATCTACGGACGCAATACCCTGATTCTGTGCGCTCTAACGGTTGCGGGCGCGGTGCTTTCCAATGCGATCGTGGCGTATGCGTTTGCACGCATGCGTTGGCCCGGACGTGATCTGTTCTTCGCCATAACCCTTGCCACCATGATGGTTCCCTTCCCCGTAACGATGGTGCCCGTCTACGGGCTCTTTCGCAGCCTGGGATGGATCGGCACGTTTCGCCCGCTGTGGGTGCCCGCCTGGTTTGGAAGCGCGTTCAGTATCTTCTTGTTGCGCCAGTTCTTTCGCACACTGCCCTTCGAGCTTTCCGAAGCGGCCAGGATCGACGGCTGTTCGGAATGGCAGATTTTCAGACAAATCATTTTGCCGCTTTCAAAACCCGCGCTCGCCGTGGTCGCGCTTTTCACCTTCATGGGCACCTGGAACGACTTCCTTCAGCCCCTGATCTATCTGCAATATCAGCACACTTTCACCTTGTCGGTAGGTCTGCAGGCGTTTCAAACCCAGCATGGCGGCACTCAGTGGAGCATGCTCATGGCCGCGGCGACGATGGTGGTTGCGCCTGTCATCGCGATCTTCTTTTTTGCCCAGAAACAGTTCATTCAGGGAATCGCGGTGACGGGTCTCAAGGGGTAGGAACACGGGAGGTAACGGGTTGAACCGAGTAACGCTTTACAGCAATGGAACTGGCCTTTTCGACCGCAGTTACACGCTGTCCGAAGGCGAGCCCCTATGTATCCATATTCCAATCCGGAATGACTCACTCGATGAAGCCATTGCTTCCATCGCGGTCTTCGGCGACGTCACCGTCACCGAACCGCCCAGCTACACCCCGATCGGAAGCAGTCTCACCCATCTCACTTTAAGCTCCGAAAACGCAGTGAAGAATCTCGCGATACAAATGCAGGGAGCGCAAGTCCTCGTAAAGCTTGCAGACGAAGTGGTCGAAGGCCGTATCGCGGGAATACAGGAGGCTGTGGAGTTCACCCGTGACCAGACTATCGAAACGTTCGGATGGGTGATCTTCGACAAAGAGGGGGCATTGAGGACGATCCCACAGCGTGAAATTCGATCGTTGAAATTTACGGAAGATGCGGTGCAGTCCGAAATCGATAAGGCCTTGCGGCAGGAGTTCGAGACCATTTGCCCCGACAGCACTTTGCTCAGTCTCACCGTTGCGCCAAATAATGCGAATATCACCGAGGCGCGTGTACAATACGCGGTGGCTCAAATGGGAGCCTGGAAGCTTAGCTATCGCTTGCGAGAAATAGAGGGGCGTTGGCGACTCGAGGCACAGGCAGTCGTCGATAACAGCACCGATGAACCCTGGGACGATGTGATCATCTCGGTGATCACGGGAGAGCCCATCAGCTTTGCGACCGATCTTGCGGAACTACGCCCCGTTTCACGTCAGAAAGTCAATATCATTTCAGATTATGCCGTCGGCGCCGTTTCGGTGTCCGAGGTGCTTGATTCCGGTCGTGCCCTTACACCGCTAGCAAGTGCACCTATGTCTAAGTCACATGTGGTTGGGCACTTCGACTTTGCTATGCCAGCTCCACAATCTTTTGGAATGGCAGCTCAATCGGGCGCACCGAGTCGTGCGGCGAGCGGCATGCCCGTGGTCGAGGAAGATACAGAAACCCGCGTGGTAGGCGATGCTATCGAATATACGACGGCCCATCCCGTCGATATCGGAGCGAACAAGAGCGCCGTAATTCCCGTGTTGTCGACAGAACTCGAAGAAGCGAAGCCACTCTTGATTTACAATCGGGAGCGTCACAAAGATCGCGCCTTCCGTGCCTTGCGATTTACAAATAAAACCCGTCAGAGTCTGGGGCGTGGAGTGTGCACGCTTTTTCGAGACAACCTGTATGTTGGTAAGGCTATTTTGGAACCGACTCAGAGCGGAGAGGAGAGGACGCTTCCTTACGCATTGGAAAGCAGCATGGTGATCGCGCAGGAAGAATCGCCCCAACATTCCAGGCGAACCTATATAAAGATCGCCAATGGTGTGGCCCGATACCAGACGGTGAGCCACCAG
>JBBRKX010000116.1:0-9124 GCA_038231675.1 Chthonomonadales bacterium
ACCGGCCGCAACCCGCCGGCCGATCCCACTAAGCCACAGGACACCTCCTTCAATGGCTTTCCGGGACGTCCTGCCGCCGTGGATGCCCTCAAAGGCTATAACGTGTTGTCCATCGTTGTGGAACTGCCCAAGAGCAAGCTTGGCGGGGGCAAAATCGCGGTCTGGTGCACCACCAGCAAGTAGCCCGAGGCAAATTTCAGGTGAAAAGATGAAATTCGAAACTATCTGCAGGCTGGGCGCGGTGGTGGGGCTGTTCGGAATACCCCTTCTCGCCGGATGCACCGGGGACAGCAGCAACAACAGCGCTCAAACGTACACACAGATCGACCGCCTGGCGCGGCCCGCCGTCAACGAGGTGTTGGCGACCGTGGCGAACGGGCGCCATGCGGCGAACGATACGGATAACCCGACCGACGACGCGAATTCGCTCGCGAACGATATTCAGAGCTTTATGATCAACACGGCGGGCCGCAATCAGGCCACCACCGACAAACTCAAAGCGGTCCTGGTGCCGGATGTCCTGACGGCCGACCTCAGCCAGACCGGCTCCGCCGCCTACCTCGGCGTGGAAACCGGCGGTTTCACCGGCGGCAAGTTTGGAGGCCGCAAATTGACGGACGATGTCGTCGACATCGACCTGGGAGCGATCTTCGGCAACACCCTCTTCGCGTTGAAACTTGTCCCCGACGATGGCAAGGAGATCCCGACGTTGACGACGGATAACGTCGGCTACACCACCGCTCCCAAGCACTATATGGACGGCGTGGTGTCTGCTGCGAAGTTCCCCTACCTTGGCCCTCCGCAATAACCGATGAAGATGCGGTTTGTGATGCCCGCATTTCTGGCCCTCGGGCTGATGTGCGCGGGTGGAGCGTATTTCGCGTTCCACCCGCTGCGTCCCACAACGTCCCCTTCCCCCCCTGTTCTTTCTAACGCTTCCGTTTTGCGGCGCGCTCCCTACGATCCTCTGGCGATCCAGAAACAGGTCGAGTTTCACGCGGGCAAGACCCGCGAAAACCCGCGCAGCGCGATGGAATTCGCTTTTCTGGCGGGCACGTACCTGCAGCGCTGCCGCGAAACAGGCGACATCGACGACGCCCTGCGCGCAGAACAGACGGCCCGCCGTTCCCTCGCGATCCGCACGCGCCATAATGCCGGCGCTTCCAATCTGCTCGCGCTGAGTCTCTTGACGCAGCACCGGTTTTCCGAAGCGCGCGGGCTGGCCGAAAAGGCGCTGGCGCTCGATCCGGGGGATCGACAGGCCGCAGATCTGCGCGCCGAATGTCTCCTGGAATTGGGCGACTATGAGGAAGCAGGCAAAGCGCTGCGCCCTACCGGCGCCGAAGACGACAACGCCACAAGCAACAGTTTACGCGCGCGTTTATACGCCATCGACGGCAATCCAACCGCCGCTCTCACGCTGCTGGGCCGCGCACAGTTCCAGGTGGACCGGAACATGGATATGCCGGTGGCGAACGTGGCCTGGTTCCACATGCGCCGTGGCGACTGTCTGGCAAGCATGGGGAACGCGCGGGAGGCGGAACAGGCGTATAGAGAAGCGCTGGCGCTTTTCCCAGGCGATTACCGCACGTTGACGGCCCTTTGCCGGCTGGCGGCGGGACAGAACCACTGGCGGGAAGCGATCGATTGGGGCGCCAGGGCGGTTGCCATCGTCCCCATGCCGGACGCGCTTGTCCTGCTTTTCGATGCCTACCAGGCAAGCGGAAATGCGGCGGCGGCACGCGCTCAGGTGCGCCTGCTCGACTCCATCGCGACTCTGTCCCGTGCCCATGGCAACCTCTATGACCGCCAGCGCGCCCTGTTTTATGCCGACCACGATCTGCACTTGAAGGAGGCTCTGACGCTCGCGCGGGCCGAAATGAAAGTGCGCCACGACATCTATGCGTACGATACGCTGGCGTGGGCCTCTTTCAAGAACGGTAAGCTGAAAGAGGCGAAACAGGCGATCGACCGCGCCCTCGCGCGTCATACTCTGGAAGCCGGCATTCTTTACCACGCGGGTCGTATCGCCTGCGCTCAGGGGAAACCAACGGAAGGCAGGGCTTTGCTGGAACATGCGCTCGCGATCAATCACGGCTTCCATCCTACCGCGCCCGCCGAGGCGCGTCGTATTCTGGCGGGTCTGCCGCATGGAACGGCGCAACGCTGATCCGAGAGATTATCCTGAATCGCTTCCATAGGCCAATCCGCGCCTGGAGCGCCCTTCCTGCCATTGGGCGGCTCACATCGCCGGTGCAAAAACGTAAGACGGCGCGGTGGATCCTCATCGTGCTTTGTGCGCTTGCCGCCCTGCTGTGCGATCCGCCCGCCCATGCCCACCCCATGGGCAACTTCTCCATCAATCACTATACACGGCTTGCGGTGCACGCGGAAGTGGGCGCGCCTTATTTTGGCGTGGAAGGGCTGTATGTGCTCGATCTGGCGGAGATCCCCACGGTCGAAGAAAAAGAGCGTCTGGATGCAAATCATGACGGCGTCGTTTCCGACGCCGAGCGTGCTTCGTATCTGCAGGCCCAGTGCGACGCGCTGAGTCGGGAACTTACTCTGACCGTCGATGCGCGCAAGGTCCCTCTCATCGCGCGGCCGGCCGATCTACAGCTTCGCCCCGGCGCGGGCGGCCTGCCGACATTGCGCCTGACGCTGAAGTTTACCGCGCGGCTTTCCGCCTTGCCGGGCGCCGCACGGCATTTGGTGAACTATCAAGACAACAATTTCCCTCAGCGCACGGGCTGGAAAGAGATCGTTCTTGTGGACCCGAAGCGCATGGTCCAGGATGCGTCCGTTTCCGCCCAGGACATCAGCCGGGAATTAACGGTCTATCCCACCGACGCGACCATCGCGCCCCCGCAGACAACGGAGGCGCATTTCAACGTTGTTGCTTCCGCCGCCGGTGGCGGAAGCAATACCGGCGCTCCTCATGTGGGAACGCCGCAAAGATCCGCATCGGGCGGTGACACGGCAATCGGTGCGCCGGGAAAATCCGCGTCCGGCTTTTCCTCGTCTCGAGAGCCGCCCCCCCAGGTGCGTAACGGCGCGACGCCTCAGGATCGTTTCACGCAGTCGATTGCCGCTACCGGCCTGACTCCCGCCGTCATCTTTCTGGCGCTTCTCTCGGCGTTCGGGTTCGGCGCGCTCCACGCGCTTGCGCCGGGGCATGGCAAAGCGATGGTGGCCGCGTATCTCGTGGGCACGCGGGGCACGGGGCGGCACGCCGTGCTGCTGGGTCTCGTGGTGACCATAACGCATACGCTGGGAGTGTTCGCCCTGGGGCTCATCACGCTGGCCGCCTCACAGCGCATTGTGCCGGAGCGTTTGTATCCTCTCATCAGCGCGCTTTCGGGGCTGGCGGTTACGGCGATGGGGGCGGGAATGCTGTGGCAGCGCGTGACGGCCTGGAAAGCGGAGCGCGCTGCGGAAAAGACCGATGGCGAGGACCCCGCGGGAGAAACTTCCTTCAGTGGGAATGAAGAAGACGCGTTCCTGTATGCGCGGCGGAACGGAATGGAAGCGCCTTCCTTGCGCACGCTGATCGGCCTGGGGATCACGGGCGGCGCGCTGCCGTGTCCGTCCGCACTGATCGTGATGCTGAGCGCCATTGCGCTGCATCGGATTCTGTTCGGTCTGCTGTTGATCGTCGCCTTCAGCGGCGGACTGGCGCTGGTCCTGACCGGGCTCGGATTGCTGTTGATGCGTGCCCGCCACGTTCTGGAGCGGTTTGGACCGCCCGGCCGCCTGATGTCGGGGCTGTCCCTATGCAGCGCGGCATGCGTCACCGCAGTGGGCCTTGTGCTGCTGGCCCGCGCATTGACCGGTACATTCTAGCGTCCCAGTGGTTGGTCGTTTCGCATTGCCGGTGACTTCGCATGCGCTAAACCACGGAATAATTTCATGCTTCACTCTCCGCCGTCGCACTCTCCCGACATCCAGTTGGCGTATACTTTAAACGGAAACGCGTTTCCAAAGGAGCAACGCCTTGCGCATCGTATCGGTAGATTTTTTCTATCTCGCCATGCCGGAAATCACCGACGCGGTGGACGGCAGTCAGGACGCCTTGCTGGTGCGCGGGCGAGCGGGCGATTGGGAAGGCTAGGGCGAATGGGAAGCCGCTCCTTTGCCCTGTATCGCCGCCTACTGCTGTCCCCCGTCCCATGGCGTCTGCAAGCCGGTCAAAACGGCAGTGGAGGGCGCGCCCCTCGATAGCCCGGACGATATCCGCCGCATCAATGCCGAAGTCCGCCAGCTTGGCCTCGACCTGCTGCAGGCCGATCATACCCTTTCCGGCATCGACGTCGCGCTCTGGGACCTGCTGGGTCGGGCAAAGGAAGTTCCGGTGTACCAGTTGCTCGGCGACCGGATCGCCTACCCCAAACTTCCCTATGCCTCTGTTCTGCTGGGCGATACGCCGGAAGCAACATACGAGGCAGGCTCGCCCGCCCCTCGGGAGTCTTTTGGTAAGCTCGGGCCTCCTGAAGGAGCGCTGCTTCTACAAAGGACTGGCGGGTTCTCCCATCGCCATAAGCACAGTCCGCCTTCGTCGCTGCGACGGGCAAACCCGTGTTCTCTTCGCTCTGGTGGATGAGTTGGAGCACGCCGCTATGGTCGGGAGCATCGTCTGCGAGGATGTCAACGGCTGTGAGGATCTGGCTGGCCTCATCGACGACCACAGCCGCCTTGTGTCCTTTGAAGCGATGGCTTGCGCTCTTTCTGCCGTGACGCACATGGGGATCGCTTGCCGAGGGCATGCGCCCCCGAGTCGTGCCTTCCTTGACCCTTGCCCCAGGCGTAGCGAGCGAGCCATTCGGCCCGAAGAGTTCGGCATGGGCGCTTCTAGGTGTCTCTTGAAGTCGTTTTGCCGAGTAAACCCGCAGATCCCGTATAATTCCGCCACTCCGGCAGTCTGAATGAATCGGACGAATGCATTGTGACTGTTGGAAAGCCTGGCTCCTCCAGCAAGGATCATCTGGCCTTTCGCCAGTTTCTCAGTTGTCATCTGGAGATAATGGAGTCGATGACAGAGCGGAAAATCGTCTCTGATCATTGTTTGAAGAACGTCAAAATCCGAAGGAGCCTGCTTCAAGAACGCGGTCCGCCAGTCATTTGGCATCGTGTCCGTGCCCTTCGATCGGTATGGCGGACTCCCACGTACCCCAGCCCGGAGGCGGATCGAACATCTCCAACTCCTCAGGCCGGATCAGGCCAAGAGCAGATCGGTAAGTGATGCCTGCTGAAGTATCCGGGCCAAAGTAGAACGGTGCAACCGCATCGCCTTCGTGGATGGGTGTCGCAGTAGGATCAACATAGATTACGCGGATCTCATCAGAGGCTAAAAAAAGGTACGCTCGTATAATCCCTGGCTCTGCTTTCAAATTCTCATTGATAAACGCAATCTGTTCCCTCTCGCCAAACCAAACCAACGCGCCATTTCTCATACGGACGACCTATCACTGGAAAAGCCCTTGCTATTGAACCCCACAACGCAAGACCCGGAGCAGTATATTGGATTCCGCAAAGAGATTCCGTTTGCCATCAATGGTAATCGGGCGGGTAAGGAAACGATAAAAACACTCGGACTGGATCGAGAAATCCTGAATGAAGGCCGCCGAGAACGTTTAGCAATCCTTGTAGTGCTAAGAAAGGTGGTCGCACAAGAGGAAGAACTCTCCAGAAGTGCGGAAGGTGCAGACACAATAAGCACGCAAAGCGCTTCCTTGCTGAAGCGGTAACTGATACGGGTGAATTCGCCGCAATGGCCCGCTCGGCAGCAAGACAAGACTTCATCCTTTCATTGCCTTAATATTCCCAAGCTAGTCCAGTTGATGGCCTCACTGCTACTTCTCTCCTCATACATCGTTTCATTTCGCGATTTACACACCCCTTACCTCATTCAGGTGCAATCGCAAGGTAAGGAAGGCCAAGTTCGACTAACCTCCCCAGCTGTTGGAGCCCACTCGGCCGCCTCCGCACCAACTGCCTCAATAATCCCTCACAGCGCGCGACACCGAATTCAATCGACTGAGGAATTTTTCCTCGAAGTGCGATCAGAAAGGCTTCCAGGGCTGGAAGACGATCAAGGTGATGTTCAATCGTGCTAAACAGGAGTTCGGCGCCATTTGGCTCTACCAGTAAGACAAGGGCGTCAGCAGCCCAAGCAGCGAGGTGTTGCGCCTCGGCTACCGTAAGGTTTGCATGTGTGAGTCGGACCAAAAGTGACGCAAATCCAATGCGCGGGTCAGAATACTCGCCTGGTGACGAGAGTGCCAATTGAATCCGGTCAGATGACCGACCATGCGAGGCACATTGTCCCAGTAGCCGGAGTAAGCCGAGACGCGTGGGCTTGAGGAGGAATGCATGCTCCCAATAACTCAACCAAGCATTAGAAGCACTGCCGCAGTAAATACTTATGCAATTAATAGCACATGAATTATGAAACTCAACGCGCTGCGCGTCAACTATAATCGGCAGTTTGATGCCGTGCCCAAATACAATAGTATCTTTTGGATTGCGTTGTCCTTTTAATACCGCTGAAAATCGCACGTAATCGCTTTCAGAAGCACCCGGATACTGGAGCGATATCACGCATAATAACCACAGCAAATGATCTTTCAGTTCAGACGGCCCTATGGCTTCTATCAAGTCAAGTAGGGACCTAAAACCTTCAGGTGTCCACTCCGAATTACCTGTCAAAGTCATGGTAAAAGCAGCAGCGGGAAATCCAATCGTGCCAATGGATTCATCGAAGGGCGTTCCAGGCATTGGGGCGGCGATCATATCCGAGACATTTACTCCTACAGTCGCCCATCTATTCTCCGCCGCTTGCCAATCCGACGTATCGCCTAATTGGCCCTGTTCTGCACGATCTGCCAGGTCGGCAACCTCATCTTGAGAACGTGCCATTGCCAGGCATGCGGCGAGCGGCCAGGGAAGATTCACAAAGTCATATTGCTCGGTCTTCACCTTTGTAGGATCATATCCACCATCCAGGCAGGCACGAAGGATTGTAGCCAGTGACGTTGCCCCGGGAGTGTCGAAGAGGCGATACGCTTCACAATACGGTATCCATTCCGGATGCGGAGAAGGCATCGTTCGGATATCTGCAAAGGCCTGGCGAAGGCTTCCTTCGGCAGTGAACGGAGAAATGCATTGAAAACGTACGGGATCTACGCTGTGAAGGCCTGGCAGGCACTTGATGTTATCTAAATTATTTCTATCGCCTCGAATTATTAATCGCGCCGCCCAGTACCAAGTCGGAGAAGAATATAAAGTTTCATTCTCCTCTATTATGCCGTCGCTTATCAGAAACTTGTATCTAAAGAGCTTATAAGTGTTGGAAGGCGACTCCTGAGGTATAGCTTCATAGACCCGCTGCCGGAGCCATGTTGATTCCGACCAGTCGGAATCAGCCAGTGCGATTCGCAGTTGCTTTTGAACATCAGCCGGCCAATGCTGATCGGCCAAGGCATGTGCCCACGGAACATTCCGGTCGATTAGATCCACTAGCAACGGCCAAGCTCCGAGAGTATTAACCAGATCAGCCTGCCCCACACGAGTTTGTATTGCATCGTGATATACGTTATGGGCCGCGTCACGGTAAACCGATCCAAGGCGCTCCGCGACGCCAATGCCCGATTGATTGCGATTGGTTACTTCAGGTTGCATAAGCAACTCTAATGCAAGTTTCGAGAGGTGGCGTGTGTAAGTTGGGTTCTGGGCTGATGCGCCGCTCTCGAGAATGGCGAGGCCAAGTTCAGACCCCGCACGGACGATTTGAAGCACTTCATTCGCCGAGCCATTCAGATCCTCACATAAAAGCCGCAAGGGATCCTGATAATCGCGAGACTGTACGTCGAAAAAGCACTTTCCTGCAGCAAAGAGGAACACATTTCGCCAATAGAGTGATGGCGCGATAGCGGTCAGCCTTTTGAGCACCTTCTCAGGCGAGCCAGTCATCAGGCATTCGGCTGCCATGTGTTCCTGAAGCCCCCGAACTTCAAATTCCAGTTCTCCCTCCACCCGGCTCGTTAAGAAAACCAAACGGCGACTGGCTGCATCCGCGATTGTATCAGCCAGTTCCTCCAGCGTTTCGCCTTCAAACCCTTTCGCACCCGGCCCAAGATACGTGCGTACCAGTTGCTGAAGTTGTGAGATTTGAAAGCCGACCGAATTAGATCCGGCGGCCTCCCCCTGGAACTGGAGCCAGAATCCGATTTCGTAATGCAGCCGATCAATCACATCCTTTTGCCCGGCAAGAACAGATTGAAAGGGAGGAATCGCTTTTTGAAGTTCCCGGTCGTAGATTGTCTCATAATACTTATCGAATAGTTGCCACCGATCCTGGCCTGGATCTCCACGTGCGGAAACGACGGTCGCCATAAAAGTAACCTGGAGCGGAGAGGACATGAGCGCTGAGGTCAACGGAGACTTTGCGGCACTCCGAAGCTTTTCTACTAAATCTTCGGCCTGGGTGGTCAGTCCGAATCGCGCTTGAGCGTACCGTTCGACGTAACGGAGTGCCCGAGATTGGGAGAGTGGGCGAAAGGACTGGAATTTGACCACCCCGCCCTTAAACTCGCCTGCGTAGCCGTCCCGCCGAGATGTCGCGACAATGAATAAGTCTACTTCGGCTTGCCGAGCTTCAATCAAGAATTCGTTCACGGCCTTGACTACAGCGTCCCGATTGCTCGTTGGAGGGACCTCGTCAAGTCCGTCTAGAATCAGAAGCCAGGGAAAGAGTCTCAGGCACGCAAGGAAGTCCTCGTGTTCTAACGTTGCTGATCCGCGCAGGATCGATCGAAGGTAGTCTGCAAGAGTACTAACTTTCCCGTCGAAAAGGACCTTCGCGAAGCGGGCTAATTCAACACGGAACGGGTATCGCGGCGTTGCTGGCCAGGGGAGACATTCACGCTCGCAAGCTTCCTTTACATCCTTAATCGCAGTACGAACGGCCTCATCAAACAGATGCACGGGTCGGCGATCAAGAAGGGCAGCCCGATGAATCTGGGCGAGAAACTGGCCAACAGTAGATTTACCAGATCCAAAACCGCCGAGCAGTACATATCGGGTCGGGGCCTTTGCCCCGTGAACCTGCGTTGTCTCCAGTTCGAAT